>JBKJQT010000228.1:0-7388 GCA_046593855.1 Candidatus Nitrotoga sp.
AGAAAGCCCCTCGTTACGAAAATTGCGGTTGATTTCGAATACCTTCTCAAACCCACCCACCACCAGTCGTTTGAGATACAGCTCTGGCGCGATACGCAGATACAGTTGCATATCCAAGGCATTGTGGTGCGTAATAAAAGGCTTGGCCGATGCGCCGCCCGGAATTGAATGCATCATCGGGGTTTCGACTTCGAGGTAATTGTGGCGTATGAAAAATTCGCGTATTGCCTGAATTACTTTGGAGCGAATGATAAATGTTTTGCGCGTGTCTTCATTGGTAATGAGATCCACATGCCGTTGACGATATTTTTGTTCCTGGTCGCTCAGACCGTGAAATTTTTCCGGTAGCGGGCGGAGTGCTTTAGTCAACAGACGCAGCCCAGTCACACGAACAGAAAGTTCACCGGTCTTGGTTTTAAACAGTACGCCTGTTGCACCAAGAATATCGCCCAGATCATAGTGCTTGAATGCATCATGCGCTGCTTCGCCGGTATCGTTATTGTTAATGAATAGCTGGATGCGTCCGCTCATGTCATTCACGGTGGCAAAGCTGGCTTTGCCCATTACACGCTTTAACATCATGCGCCCGGCTACAGCCACGCTTATATGGGCTGTTTCCAGTTCATCATGGCTCATTGCGCCGTAAGCATCATGCAAATCACCGGCCAGATTTTTTCGCTCAAAATCATTCGGAAAAGCGATGCTTTCTTTGCGAAGTGTAGTGAGTTTGGCGCGGCGCTCGGTGATAATTTGATTTTCGTCTTGCTGAGGTATAGTTGGTTCGGTAGTCATGATGTTCGGGATAAATTTATGATCAAGAATTTAGGAGTGCTTTCAAAGGCGCAGGATTGTGGCACGAATGCCACATTACGTGCAATTTAGGCAAAAAGGATATGCGAAAGCCTAACGTACCTGACTGGCGGACGAATTGAACTGTAGTGTGAAGGTGCCACATGCCAGATACGAGCCATTGCTTACCACCGGTTGTGTAGTCAAAGTCGCTGTAGCGCCTGGCGCAAGCCCAAAGTTTTGGAAAGGCACCTGGCCTGTTGTCACACCATCGACTATTACATCAAAGGAGAGGGCAGGTGAAACTGTGGTGGCGCTCACATTGGTAAATGACAACGTAGCTTGGCAAATAATGCCAAATAAGGGTTTGAATGCGATAGAGTTGAGCCGAATACCTTTGAAGTCAAAAGGAAAACGACCGGTCTGAACCGGTTCAGTGGCAAAAATCTGCCTTGTAATCATCTTCGATCCTGATACACCGTTGATCGTATACTTCATCGTGCCAGTATTGGTATCAGTAAAAGCGAAATTGATCGTTCCAACCGTAGTCACAATTTTATTAGCGCTGTTCCATGGAACTGTCAGCGCCGAGCCCCCCGTTACCGTGTATAACTCGCCAGTGCATCCATCGGCCGCCACTACGCAATTGGAAGCGACGTACCATGTTGGTCTACCTTCAAAGTCGTAGGTATAGAGCGTAGCGAAAATCACACCATATTGCTGAGTTAGTCCAACACCCCAACCGGATTCATCCTGATTCCACCATAAACCAGTCATTGGCGAGATCGTTGTATAAACGGTAAAGCCCGTCGAATTGGCCATGGGCGATACAAAAACAAACGCCAGCGCTATTACTGCGCCAAAGCAAGCGTGCAGCTTGCGAGTAATAGCACTTCCGATTAGAAATTTAATATCTTTCATGTTTTATAGATGCGTTCTGCGTTGTTGAATTAATAGATGTTATAGCAAGGAATGGGAACATTCTGGTCTGATTCTGTGGGCTTTACAAGCAGAAGCTAAATTAGCCAGATGATATCTTTAAGTTCATCCCAGTCCTTGTCCGAATGCACCACCCGTAAGGTTCGACGCAGTTCGCTGAAGCTATCTGTTTCAGGGCATTATCTGATAGGGCTCCATCGTTACTGACTCGACTTTGTCACCCAGCAAGACCAGTCGACCTTCAAGTCGTGTATTACCTGTCTCGCTAAATAAGAAACGATAAGTGCGTCGCAATACCCTTCGCCCAGTCTTGTCGCGAGCAAGTACCAGTCCGATGTTCGCAACCGTGTCGTCGAGGAATTGTAACTTTTCATTGTTGCAGATATTTTTTCCCATATTTCGGGCGACCTCAAGCGCGCGCAGGCTGTCGAACCAGAACCACCCCAGCGCGGCTAATAACAGCAGAAGAAATAAACTTATCGTATCCATTGTTTGAAAAATTCTGAATGATCAATTCGGTAAATTTTAACTGATTCTAATAACGCGGCTTCCCCCTCGAAAAAGCGACCATGACTTATAGCCCATACATTTAGAGCAATACGTTTTAGAAGTTCAAGCAAGAGACAACGAGCGAAAATTATATCTAAACACAAAGGTACGTGTCTAAATTATTGATCTGCGCCCGCTTAATCTGATTACCCCCCTTGCTTCAAACTGGCACTAATAAATTCATCCAGGTCGCCATCCAGCACACCCTGAGTGTTACCTATTTCGACATTGGTGCGTAGATCCTTGATACGCGATTGATCCAGAACGTAAGAGCGGATTTGATGTCCCCAGCCGATGTCGGTTTTTCCATCTTCCATTTCCTTCTTTTCGGCATTGCGTTTGCGCAGTTCGGCTTCATACATGCGCGACTTTAGCATTGCCATCGCTTCGGCACGATTGCGGTGTTGTGAGCGGTCGCTCTGGCATTGCACCACAATGCCGGTGGGTGCATGGGTGATACGCACCGCTGAATCGGTCTTGTTGATGTGCTGTCCTCCCGCACCGCTTGCGCGGTAGGTATCCACGCGCAGGTCTGCCGGGTTGATTTCAATTTCGATGGATTCATCTACTTCAGGATAGACAAATACGCTGGAAAACGAGGTGTGGCGACGGTTTCCAGAGTCGAATGGGGATTTGCGCACCAGTCGGTGTACGCCAGTCTCGGTGCGCAAATGACCATGAGCATAGTCGCCCGTCACTTTGAGTACGGCCCCTTTAATACCGGCTACTTCGCCATCAGATTGCTCCAATACTTCCACTTGGAAGCCTTTTTTTTCGCAGTAGCGCAGGTACATGCGCAGCAGCATCGAAGCCCAGTCTTGCGCCTCGGTACCACCAGAGCCCGCCTGAATGTCGAGGAAGCAGTTGTTGGAATCCATGGGCTTGGAAAACATGCGACGGAATTCCATGTCCGCCACTTTTTTCTCCATTTTTTTCACATCCTGCACGATGCTGTTGAGACTGGCATCGTCATTTTCCGCCAACGCCATTTCAAATAGCTCAGCTGTATCATCAAGATCTTGATTCAGCTGATTTAGGGTGAGGACGATGCCTTCAAGCATCTTGCGCTCACGTCCCAGTTCTTGAGAGCGCTTATTGTCCTGCCAGATGGCTGGATCTTCGGCGAGGATTACGACTTCTGACAGTCGCTCTTGTTTGCCATCGAAGTCAAAGATACCTCCGTAGTTCAGTGATACGAACGCGGAGGTCCTGTAACTGGTGGGTAAGAGAGTTGAGTTGTTCGGCTTCCATTAGTATTGTCGAGTACGAAAAAGGGAGCGATTATAGCTGAAAGCTCAGCTCGGAGTTTAAGGAGGAGGCAGCTATAGCATAAACAGACCCAGCGCAACACCTGCTCCCGTTGCCAAAAATCCTGCTGCGACATGTTTTGCCAAGGTCATGCCGCCGATAAATATCACCAGCCCAAATTTGAATACCATATTGGACAGGAAAGCGATGGCGATGGCTGTTACTGCCTGATCACCGTTCAGTTTATCCAAATCGAATAAATGAAGGCTGGAGAGTGCAATGGCATCCACATCGGTAAGTCCAGAGATCAAGGCGACCACATAGAGACCGCCGCTGCCGGCAATATCCGAAAGCCAGGCAGAAAAAAACAGTACCACCGCGTAGAGTAGGCCGAAACTCAGAGCGACAGGGATCTCGGTCGGGTTGGACGTTTTTGGCATGGGTAAATCTGAAGAAGTATGTAATTTGCGCCAGTCAAGAAGGATAACGACCAGCCCAAACAAGAGGCCGAGCCCCATCACCGGTAATAGCTTGACGAGCAAGCCGGGCGACACTACTGCACTTACCACTGTCAAGCGCAGCAGTACGACTTGACTGGCAAGCAGGATAACCACAGCAGACAGGCGCGCCATGATTTCACTGGTTTTGGAGTGGCGCGCGTAAATCAATGTGGTTGCGGTGCTGGATACCATTCCACCGAGCAAGCCAAGCAGTGGTGCGCCATAGCGTTGAGCCGTCCAGTGCAGAGCGACATAACCCGCTAGACTTAGCCCGGAAATCAGCACCACCATCATCCAGATCTGATGCGGATTGAATGCCTCATAAGGGCCGTAGTTCTGGTTTGGCAGGACTGGCAAGATGACGAAGGTTAGTACCAAAAATTGCAGGATGGAAACCAGGTCGCGGCGCGTCAAACGTTTCGTCATGCCGCGTAGTTCGGGTTTGAAGTAGAGCAGGGTAGTGGTAACTATGGCTAGCATGACGGCCAATGTTGTTTGTTCATACCAGATTAATGCGCCGAGTGCATAACATAGCAGCAAAGCGGCAACCGTGGTGGTGCCTGGATCATTGTCTTCGGTGGGGCTGGTGAAATAGGCAACAATGATCATAATGCCCACGATGCAGAAGCCTGCAACCAGCAGCCAGGGAGAGCCAATTTTGCTGGAGAGCATGGCGGTGAGAGTGCCCAACAGCGCAACCAGTGCAAAGGTTCTCAGTCCCGCTTTGGACGAAAGTCTGCGCTCACGTTCCAGGCCGATCAGCAGGCCGATGGCGAGGCTGGCGAGGAACTGTAGCAGAACCTCAATACCGTTACTTTGCCAAATTTGATGATTCATTGCTTGGACACCTTAATAGTAAGTTAGACGAAGTGTGCTTGACCGGCATTTCAGATCTAAACAAACGGTGTCACACGACTTTATATATCTGTTTTTTGCCAGTGCCGGACGATAAGCTGCAAGCTGATGCTGCCGTTGTATTCATTGATAGCCAGATTAAAAACCGCTCGAATGCAATCTGGCATGGGATCGACACAAAAAAAGTGAATGGCATCATATGCTGCACTTGATGTGGTAAGTTTTAGTTTGAGATGTTTTTCGCCAACCACACGCTGGCTTTTTATGGTGAATTCGCCTTCAAATAATGGCTGAGGAAAACCTTGTCCCCAAACTTGCTGTTCCAGGCTGCGTGCAATGCTTAATGTGAATTCGGATGGTGCGAGAAATCCATCTGTTTCAATAATTTTGGTAAGATCGGCTGGGGAAAGCAGGCTTTGAGCTACGGCTTCAAAGGCGATCTTAAATTCATCAAAATGTTCTTCGCGCAGGCTAAGGCCTGCCGCCATGGCATGACCGCCGAATTTTTGTAGCAGATGCGGATGGCGTTTGGAAACAAGATCAAGTGCATCGCGCAAATGTAGGGCATGGATGCTGCGCCCAGAACCTTTTATTTCACCATTTAGTGATCGTGCGAAAGCGATGACGGGACGATGGTAACGGTCTTTTAGCCGCGAAGCGAGAATGCCGATAACACCCTGGTGCCAAGTTTCGTCAAACAGCGAGAGACTGCAACTATCCGTCGGAGTGATGTGCTCCAGCGTGGCCTGTGCTGCTTGCTGCATATCTGCTTCAATGTTGCGCCGCGTATGATTTAGGGCATCAAGTTGCGTTGCAATTTTAACTGCTTCAGTGACATCATCGCTAATCAAACATGCGATACCCAGGCTCATATCATCCAGCCGTCCAGCCGCATTTAGCCGTGGTCCCACGACAAAGCCCAATTCATAACTGGAAACCTGCGCATAATTTTTACTGGCTACCTGCAACAAAGCGTTGATGCCGCAACAAGCGCGCATGGAGCGGATGCGCTGTAGTCCTTGTTGTACCAGAATACGATTGTTTTCATCCAGCTTTACAACATCTGCAACTGTTCCCAAGGCGACCAGATCGAGTAACTTGCCTAGATTGGGTTCCGCATGTTCCGTGTATGCGCCGCGAGTTCGTAGTTCGGCGCGTAATGCGAGTAACACATAGAACATGACGCCGACCCCCGCCAGGTTTTTACTCGGGAAATTGCAGCCCGGTTGGTTTGGATTAACAATGCAAAGCGCATCCGGCAAAGCATCGCCAGACAGATGGTGGTCGGTGACCAACACCTGCATACCCAATCGATTGGCCTCGGCTACACCTTCCACACTGGCGATACCGTTGTCGACGGTAATTAATATGTCGGGGGTGGCTTGCGCCGCCAGGCGCACGATCTCCGGCGTTAAACCATAACCATATTCGAATCGGTTCGGCACGATGAATTCCACTTTCGCACCCAACATCCCTAGACCGCGCAGCCCTACAGCACAGGCAGTTGCGCCGTCGGCATCATAATCTGCCACGATTAACAGTTTGCGTTGTGTGGCGATGGCATCAGCCAATAAACACGCCATTTTTTGTGCATTTTTTAGTTGCGTGAAGGGCAGCAGATATTGCAGGCCGGTGTCCAACTGCGTCACATTACTAATGCCACGCGCGGCGTAAACACGTGCTAAAAGCGGTGCGATGCCAGTGTCGATAAGCTGTTGTGCAGTATCAGTAGGGTAGGAACGTTGGCTTATTTGTATCATTCAGATTAGTGAAGTGCAGACTGGGTAAGCTGATTTTAGCAGAGACAGGATGCATCCCCTGCTTGTGGAAAGAAGGTAGAGGCAATATAGTCGAACTGGTTGATATAAGAATTGTTCATTTGGGCGCTTAGCTATGGTGAATTTAACCTATATTTAAATACGGCAAGGACAATTATAAAAATTCTGAATTTGTTATTCCGGCGCAACATTTTATTTCTAAAATGAACGATATATTTTTGATATGGGGAATGTGATGACCCAGATGCAAACAAATCGAAATCGAAGGTTTGATGATCCCGAAAACATCAGCAAAGGAAATCAATTCAACGGGATTATTTTACGGAATAAGAGAGCGTCAGATAAGGTGCTGCAAGATGGAACAATGCAATTGTTGCATGAGTTGCAGGTGCGCCAGCTTGAGTTGGAAGTACAGAATCGTGAATTAAGAGAAGCGCATAGGAGAGCCTCAGACAGAGAGGTGGCAGATGACAAAATCCATCTGTTGCATGAGTTGCAATTGAGTCACATTAAGCTGGAAGTTCTGAACCGCGAACTAATGGAAGCACATCGGATGCTTGAAGAAACACGCGATCGGTATTCCAATCTTTATGATTTTGCCCCCGTAGGTTATCTAATTCTGGATGAGGCTGGATACGTTCAGGAAATTAATCTGATTGGAGCTACCATGCTGTGCGAAGCGCGTGAAAACATTGTGGGCACGCCTTTTGTTACTCGTATTATCAAAGGT
>JBKJQT010000380.1:0-10538 GCA_046593855.1 Candidatus Nitrotoga sp.
TGGGAAAAAATTACCAGCACAGATGTACGTATCGGTTTCCTTGCTGCTGCTAATGACCTCGCCACAAAACTCGCATCAGGTCTTTTTTCTCCAGAAAAGGCGGCCATCGCACCACAGCTCATCTTCAATCAGCGTCTTGATGCGGTACTGACCCTATTTTTTGTCTGCATGCTATGGTTGATCGTGTTCGACATGCTTCGTGTTTGTGTCCGCTACCTAAATGGCAAGCCGGTACCTCCGCTGTCCGAGGTATCGCACCATTTGGCTGGAATGGAGAAAGCATGGGGACGGGATTGATCAAAAAAACGCGAATGAATCATTGTTCACGGTAAGTGATTCTAGTTTGCCTGTATTTGAAACTACCCAGGATGTAAGTAGGAACATCGCGCAAAGCGCTACACTCAGGACAAACAAAATTCAAATCGACCCGTTCCCATTGTGGTCATATGTATGGCGCGCTATTCGTGAATTAAGTGGAGATGATGCTTATGAACGTTACATTGCACAACATGCGACCAATTACCCTGATACTTCGCCGCTATCGCGCAAAGATTTTTTCGTTTACCAGCAACAGCAAAAATGGCGCGGTATCCAGCGCTGCTGCTGAATTGTTGCTCACCCCAGCGCATCACCGGTCGGTAAACTTTACGTTTTAATTATTATAAATTTTACAGATGCTTCCTAAAGCTTTCCATTCCGCAGCCGAACTTAGTCTTACCTGTACAACACTGGAAAAGTACCATTTATTTCTTTCAGGAGTGTCTAAGCAGCACTTAATTTGCAAACATTCAATCTGTTGGTTGCAGATTTATTATAAAATTTAACCACATAAATTGAAGAAAATACCCCAAGATGACATGTTTTGACTGATGTGAGATCAGATACTGAAACAGCCACATGCACTGTACAAACGGGCAAGTAAGATTAACCGGAATTGAGCAGAAGAATGAAGCCATGATGCACGGCAACTGGACGAAAATTTCTTTTTTGGCGAAAAATACATCCGCTCATCCTTCGACGGGGTCAGGGCGAACAGATTTATTTCTCCTGTGAGTAGTTGAAAGTAAATTGCCTACTCTATTTCTCATAGAGCCAGATAAAATATTAATAAGGAGTTTGTATGGTTGAAGTTGGCACGAATAAGAACGGCACAGCACAAATGATAGCGGCAAAAAATCTACGGGTACTGTTGTTGGACGACGACAAATTTACACTGGAAATTGTTGCCGATATGCTGTTCGAACTAGGTGTTGCCGAAGTTATTAGGGCGGAAAATGGCGAGCAGGGACTCGCTATGTTAGCCGGGCTATCATCACAGCCGGATATATTGATATGCGACCTCAGCATGCCTGAAATGGACGGTATTGGTTTCCTGATGCATCTTGGTATGCAGGGCTACGTTGGCGACGTCATCCTAATCTCAGGAGTCCAACAGCATCTATTGTCCGGGATGGATATGTATTCCAGCAAGCTTGGCTTGATTCCTTTAGGTACGCTGATAAAGCCAATTGCACGCGATGAACTGGCAGCCGTTATTACCCGATTTTGCCAAGGCAAATAAAAGTTAACTTTCCGCCACAATTAATGTTTGCTTTATCCGAAGCAAGCGAGCTGTCTCACATGGATTTGAGTGGTGGGCCTGCACGCTTCAAGTTCGCGGACGCACTGAATACTCGTGACTGGCACATTCATCCCTCCTTGGCCATGGCCCTCTCCTACAAAAGTACGCGACTTATTATGCCAAAGAACCGACAGATATGAAGCTTGAAGCAAAAGATGCGTACTGAATTCAACTATTATCAACTTGTGTTCGAATCTAGTCGGCTGTATCTCATTTCAACGATGAAAAACCTTTTCAGTATCAATATTTTTGCGTTGTTTTGGCGAGCCTGTACGCTTTACATACTGTTGGCATTTCTGGTTACTGCAAATTCTTATGCCGATAATCAAGAACCCGCTATTACTGTCATTGCATTCCCTTCAACCAGTGAAAACACGATTTCCCGAAGCTCGTTACGCGCTATCTTTGGCATGCGCCTGAGCAAGTGGCCAGCAGATACACAGGTCAAGATTTTCGTGATGAAGGATGATGCACCTGAGCATGGCGCATTCAGTAAGAATATTCTGCAAGTATTCCCCCATCAATTGCGATTAACGTGGGATCGGCAGGTATTTTCCGGGCAGGGCCAATATCCAGAGCAAGTCGCCTCTTCGCAAGAAATGCTATCTAAAATAGCATCAACCCCCGGGGCGGTTGGCTATATAAAAACAAGCGAGGTCACTAATAATGTGCGTATCCTACAAATTCGCTAAAATTGTAGTTGAAAGATTTGTCCCGTGTGTTTTATTGCTTTGGACTACGTTTGCGCATGCCGTAAATCTGATGGGTAGCGAGTTACAACTGCATGGGTTTCTCACACAGGGGATGGTGACCACCAGCGACAATAATTTCCTCGGTCAAAGTAATAAAAAAGTGAGCACAGATTTCAGAGAAATCGGGGTGAATGCTTCTCTGCGGGCGACTGCCGATGTGCAGGTGTCCGTCGGGTTGCTTTCGCATAAGGCCGGGGCGACCGATAACGGCAACGTACGACTGGATTATGGGCTAGTCGACTGGACAGTATCATCAAGCGAGCAAGGCCGTAGCGGGATTCGCTTGGGGCGTGTGAAGGCTTCTTATGGACTGTATAACAGGACACGCGATGTCGCTTTCACTCGTCCCAGTATCCTGCTGCCGCAATCCATTTATTTCGAGCGTACGCGCAACCTTGCCGTTGCAGCTGATGGAGCAGAGCTTTATTTGGATCGCAATTATGAAGCCGGCAGTCTGTTCGTGACCTTCGCCCTCGGCAAACCCGAGATTGGTAGTGAAGCGAGTAAGGTAGCCCTGGTTGGCTTGACCCCCAATGGCAGATTCGAATCGAAGCTGGTGCCGATTTTCAATGTGATATACGAGGGGGACGGCGGCAAGTACCGTCTCGGGTTTACTGCAGTGCAACTTGATACAAGCTACAATCCCGGCGTTAGGGATGTACTACAGGCGGGGCAGCTGAAGTTTACGCCAAAAATCTTTTCTGCCCAATACAACGCCGAAAGCTGGAGCTTGACCAGTGAATTTGCCTTACGACCCACTTCAATTCGCAACTTTGGTCCGAATGCTCTAGATGCCACCGCTCATGGCCAAAGCTATTATATTCAGGGTAGTTATCGATTGGCTCCGAAGTGGGAAGCGCTGCTACGATACGATGTGTTGTATGCCGATAGCGCGGATCGTGATGGCAAAGCCTATGCCGCAGCCACACGCCGGCCAGGTTTTACTCGATTTTCCAAAGACTGGACCGCAGGAATGCGCTTCGATTTGACCCCCGAGTTCATGCTGCGTGCCGAATATCATAGCATTGACGGCACAGGCTACTTACCAGTCCAGGATAACCCTAACCCTCTGGCTCTGGAGCGCCGCTGGGACATGTTCATGCTACTGGCTTCCTTCCGGTTTTAGTAGCTCTCATGTCGGAAAATCGACCCTCTAATTCAGGCCATAATACATTCAGGTTCTTGAGCCTGAAATGGAAGGTGCTACTAACGCTGGGTGTGGTGATGATTTCGGTTAATGGCACACTTTCTTGGCTGCATTTTCATGACTTGAAGACACGCTTCGAGGAGCAACATACCGCTTCACGCGAGCGTCTGATTTCTGAAGCTATCGCTGTGCACACTGATTCTGCTCTGCGTTTACAAACGATGGCCAGCATGCTCGCAACGGTTGGGGCGGGCGGTGTGTTCCAGTTAGAGCCGGTATCTCAGCGGCTTCATGAGCACCTCGATAATTATTGGCCTGTCTTGCAGCTTGATCTAGACATCAATTCCATGAAGGTGTACTCCAGGTCTGGGGCTGCTCTGGCCGCTTGGCACGGAGATGCACTTTCCGATATAGAGCAGAATGACCGTGTGCATGCCGTAATTTCGCAAGAGCGCGCCATGCATTGGACGTACTGTCGGCAGACATGCACACAGTTTGCAGCAGCTCCAATCCTGTCGGGGGGCCAAGTGGCCGGGGTAATTGTTTTGGGTAGCTCTCTGACAGGAGTGATCGTTTCCTTCAACCGTTTATCCGGGGCTGATCTTGGCGTGCTGGCTCCTAGCGGCTTAATGATGGATAAAAATTCCCTGTCCAACTTGGGCTTACAGGTAGTCGCACTGAGCGGCTCCGAACGCAATCTTCCGCTGCTCCATCAACTAAAGGATTTGCCCCCGAAACAAAGCAAAACAAATTGGCAAGTTGTGCCTTACCAAGACAAACAGTTCGATTTGTCGTTTATAACTATGGATGATGGCAGTGACCTACATTCTGGCGCCATGCTAGTGGTGATCGATGATTTAACTCAGTCCTTGGCCGAAATTCGCAAATCGGTGGCGAGCCGTTTACAGGCCGAATTGGCGACATCATTACTCTCTTTACTATTACTAGCTTTTCTTGTGAATGCGCCTTTACAGCGCATGACAAGGGCAGTGCGAGCTATTCCTTTGCTAGGTCGAAGTGCTTTTGCCGAGGCACGTGCGAAAATTGCTCCACGTGGCCGACATTTTGTGGACGACGAAATTGACAGCTTAGATGAGGCTGCGATTGCCTTGTCCTTTCGGTTGGAAACGCTGGAGCATGAAGTAGCAGCGCATGCTGAAGAGTTACAGGGTATGCTACATCGTATTTCAATTGAGCGGGATTTTAATAAGAGCCTACTCGATACTGCACAGGTCATCATTCTGACGCAGTCCGCCAGTGGATTGATTCATAGTCTGAATCATTATGGGGAATTGTTATTAGGTTGCAGTGAAGAAGAGTTGTTGGGCAAGTCTTTTCTTCAGGCAGCTATTCGTCCTGAAGCGGCTGAAACAGAAATACAACAAGCATTGCAAGCACTTGCTACGGGGGAGCATAAGCACATTCAACGTGAATCGATCTTGATAAGCAAGCCAGGTGAACAATACCAAATCACCTGGAATCACTCGCGTCTTTCCGGCCCGCCAGGGGAAACGGCAATGATTCTGTCAGTAGGGATTGATCACACCGAACGCAAGCGTGCCGAGCAAGACTTACTCAATTTAAATGCAAGTCTGGAAGTTCGGGTTGAGGAACGCACTTTCGAACTCGAACAAGCCAAGCAACAAGCCGAGACAGCCAACCAGGCCAAGAGCGAATTTCTTTCCAACATGAGCCACGAAATTCGCACTCCAATGAACAGTATTATTGGCATGACACAACTGGTGCGACGTACAGAACTTAATCCCAAGCAGCTTGACTATGTTTCAAAGATTGATCATTCAGCGCAACATCTCTTGAGTCTGATCAATGAAATGCTCGACTTTTCCAAAATAGAAGCGGGCAAAATCGAGCTGGATATAGTGGATTTTCAGCTGGGTACAATATTGGAGAACATCTCCAGCCAACTTGGCGAGAGCGCTGCAAGCAAATGCCTGAAGCTTGTGTTTGACGTTGGCTCTGACTTATCCCATGCGCTCCGTGGAGACTCATTGCGGCTGTATCAGGTGCTGCTTAATTACACCAGCAATGCCATCAAATTTACTGATACGGGTGAAATAATCATCCGTGCCCGCATTATCGAAAATCAAGCCCCCGGAATAGACAGTCTGATACGCTTCGAAGTGCAGGATAGCGGCATCGGCATAAGCGCAAAACAAATCGCTCAACTTTTCCAGCCATTTCATCAAGCGGATGCTTCAACCACCCGTAAATATGGCGGCACCGGACTGGGGCTGGCCATCAGCCGACAACTGGCCGAAATGATGGGCGGCGAAGTTGGAGTAGAGAGTCAGCCCGGCAAGGGTAGCACTTTCTGGTTTACTGCCCGGCTGGGTAAAGGCGTGAAACCGGTTGCGGCTATTCAAACCATACCCTCAATTGATCTGCGTATAATCCAAGGCACATGCATCCTGCTGGTTGAGGACAATCTATTTAACCAGCAAGTGGCCAAAGAAATGTTGGAAGAAGCTGGCGCAATCGTTGGCATCGCCAACAACGGAAAAACAGCCCTTGATCTGCTGGTCAAAAAACATTTTGATTGCGTCCTGATGGATATGCAGATGCCCGTGATGGATGGCCTTGAAGCTACCCGTCAAATTCGGGCCAATCCTGAGCTCGTGGCCACGCGGATAATTGCCATGACCGCCAATGCTGGGCGTGAAAATCAGACACGTTGTTTCGACGCCGGTATGGATGATTTCATCACTAAACCGATCGAGTGCCAGCTACTTCTTACGACACTTGCTAAATGGCTTGTGCGGCGATCCGATCGAGTTGTATCCGTACCCGCGACGGCCCCATTCCTAGAGACTGCACCGATGAAAACGACCGCGGTTGGAAGTGCGAGCGACCCAGGCATCATCGATTTATCAATACTGGCCAAAATATTGGGAAATCATCCGGATAAAATCCGTAAATATGTCATGATGTTTTTAGACTTGACTCAAGAAGCATTAGTTGAGATCGAAACTGCGCTGGCACATGAAGACATGGCAGCACTGAGCGCCTTAGGGCACCGCACCAAGTCATCGGCCAGAACTGTGGGTGCAATGGGCTTTGGCGAATTATGTCAGGCGTTAGAGCAGCTCAAGGGTGGCGGAGATACTGAACAAGCGCGAGACATTGTCGTGCAAATGCGGGCATTGCTGGCACAGATTCCGGAAAGTATCAATAAGCGGTTGGTATGAAATAATATTTAGTAATATTGATTCGATATAATTCCGCACTTGCCAAAGTAATAGTGCCGGTTTTAATAATCATGCGACTCAGGCTTACCGCAATATTCAGCATTTCGATCAGTCGAGATGCGAATCCCTTTGCAAGTTAGCATGTGATCTGTATCACAAAATAGTTGCTGATCCATTTTAATTATTTACGATATTTGGTTTTTGCTTTAAAGCCAAGTTAAACGCCACTTCTCAGATAATTGTCCTATAGTTGAGCACACCACATTCGACAATTTTTATTGTAGCGAGGAAATTCATAGAGATGGTATTGTTGAAAAGCATTAAAAGCAAAATTTTTATTTTCGCCATCATAGCCACGCTTACCCCGTCGCTGGGCTTGGGGCTGCTGTCATTCCGTCAGAACGAAGCACAGACCAGCGAAAATGTGACCCGTGAACTGCGCGCCCTGGCAAGTCAGGCCAGTCGTGAGTTGGAACTGTGGATCAATAAGCACATCCACGCAGTTTGCGCATTGTCCACATCCAATGCTGTCATCGACGGACTGTCTGCGACCGCTCACCCGCTTGCAGGCAAGTCCAATAATACTCCGCAGGCCTTAACGCATTATCTGCGTTCGGTGCAATCAAAACTTGACACAATATTGGAATTAACCGTGGTGGACGCTACCGGGCAGATTTTGGCCAGCAGCGCTGCGGCACCCTCCGCTGTAACTTTGCCACAAAGTTGGCCCGAAAGTGCGCTCACCGAAGGCGTTGTGCTCGTGCCACCCCATTGGGAAAAGCAGCGCGCCACTGCGACGCTTAGCGTTGCGGTTCCTGTGTTGTCGTACGACAATACGCTGATGGGAGCATTAGTGGCCGTACTTGATCTTCGCACCGCACAACCCTATCTAAAAAGCTCGACGAAGTCACCGCCGGGCGAGGTGTCATTGCTGGACCAAAACGGCAGGGAATTGCTTAGTAGCCGTGCTAATAATACAACCAAGCCAATGTCACTGGATGCGACAGTACTGCGGCAGATGCTGTCGCAACCGGGCGAATCCATGGTCTTTCAAGGACTCATGCATCGTGAAGTCATCGGCCTAGCAGATATACCTGCTGCGCTACCGGTCACGATAGTGGCAGAAAAAGATCGCGCTGATGTCTACGCCGCTTGGGTGAAATTGCGCAATCTGTACTTGGCACTAGTGTGCATAATAGTTTTGATAGTGACAGCGGTGGCTTTTCGGATGGGACGTTCAATCGTCACGCCGCTGCAGCATCTGATCAATGCAGCCAATAGCATCGCTAGCGGTGATCTTAATGTACGGCTGCCTGTGACACGAAATGATGAATTCGGCCACCTCACCCGCATATTTAACCAGATGGCGGACAAACTGCGCCATAGTCATGCCGAAATAGTGGCCACAAATCAAGCTATGCAGCAACAAAATCAGCTACTTGAGACGCTCTCAATTACCGATGGTCTGACCGGTCTGTATAACCGCAGTAAACTCGATGCAATCCTGATAGATGAGATGGCTCGATTCAAGCGTAATCTGCGTCCCTTTTCAGTGCTCATGCTGGACATTGATTACTTTAAAACGCTCAATGACAGCCACGGTCATATTGCGGGTGATGAAGTAATTACAGCTGTGGCCAAGATACTAGGCCAGTCAATTCGTAGCGTAGATTACGCTGCGCGCTATGGCGGCGATGAATTCATCATTATCATGGTTGAAACAACAGCGGATATGGCGCTCAAAACAGCAGAGCGTATCCGTTCTCAGGTAAATGACATGGGCTATAGTGTCAACGGCCAGACAATCTCCGTGACAGTAAGTATCGGTGTCGTGCAGTGCACGCAGTCCGATGAGGTTACACCGACAGCGGTGTTTTCCCGCGCCGACAGTGCACTCTATGAAGCGAAGCGCGCTGGCCGTAACCGGGCACACTATGTAGCTTAGTGTAACGTGGCATTCTGTTTTGCAACTTAAGCGACTGTTGGCTCTGATGACTTTTTGTTTTTGGGAGATGTCAGAGGCTTTCACGATCCAGATAAAGGGCTTGATATCTTTGTTGCATGAACAATAAATTCATCAACGGTGACCTCGAGTTCTAAAACACTGATGGATACGCCACAGCATAAACGTTGATCGTTATAATAGTATTGACCTACGGTTAATATCCTTTCTAAGAAACCAATTTACTATAACTAAAAATTATATTTGTACATACTATCAAATAGTTAATGAACATATGAGCAACACCAAATTTCCAACTTTTTTCATCTCGCATGGTGGTGGCCCTTGGCCCTATATTGACGATATGAAAAAGCAGTTTGCAAAAACTGCTCGGGAATTGAGTCAACTTCCGGAAAGCCTCCCCTTCAAACCGAAAGCAATTTTGGTCATTACGGGCCATTGGGAGGAAAGCGAATTTACAGTATCAACCGCAACCGATCCTCCAATGAGGTATGACTACTCTGGCTTTCCTGAACATACCTACCGGATCAAGTACCCGGCACCAGGATCGCCTACCCTCGCAAGCCGCGTTCGCGAGCTGCTCGGTCAAGCGGGAATCAGTAGCAAGGAAGATCCACATCAAGGATTCGATCATGGAACCTTTGTTCCCTTGTTCCTGATGTACCCAGATGCAAGTATTCCAGTAGTTATGCTTTCATTGAAGTCGAATTATGATCCCTTAGAACATATTCGAGCTGGTGAAGCTTTAAAGCCCCTACGAGATGAAGGCATTCTCATCATTGGAAGTGGTCTTACTTACCACAACATGCGAGGATTCGGACAAACTGATGCGACACCTGTGTCAGAACAATTCGAGCAATATCTAAATGAAGCAATTTCCGATCCAAACCCGGTTAACCGCGCTGAAAAATTAATAAATTGGGAAACAGCACCAGTAGCTCGACTGGCTCATCCACGGGAAGACCACCTCATTCCGTTAATGATAGTAGTAGGCGCAGCTGGTGATGATGTCGGGCACCGTGTTTTTGTAGATAAAGTATTTAATGTCGCTATGGCTTCATATAGATTTGGCGACTGATGTGATAACGAGAAGGCTAAACCATAACGCTTTCGCCCGCAATCACATCCAGCCACACTTGTAAGCAGCCACTCTCCAACTAAACTAAAAATCTGGAGCCCACCGCGTCTATTTCCCCTGCATGGCCAGTGTCCCGCTACGTCCATCCACTGTCCCTATTACCAGCTCATTCCGTGGCAGAATGCCTTTAAGATTTTTCAAATACTGATGTAATGAAACAAGCTCGTAGTTCTGCTCTTTCCAGCCTAAGATAAGCTGTTCGAATACTGGCATCCACTTGCCGCCTTCCAGCTCGGCATGCAGTGTGAACACATGACCCATAGCTGGGGGATTTGCAGTCATCCCCAATAAGTGCTGCGCCACATTTTCCACCGTGACCCCCTCTCGATTGATGATTTCATCCAACGTAGGCAAGGTGGTCGGCAATTGCGGACAGGCAACAATCTCTGCATCCCAAGTGGGGATAAAAGGATGTGTGCCACGTGTGTCGGAACTGTAATCAAAACCTAGCAGCTGCATCAGGCGCAGGGCATGCCGGTTCATTTGCCAACCGGCAGCAGCATGCGCCTTAGGCGCTATGCCAAAAATTTCGATGAATCTATCCACGGCACGCTGCATCTCGCGCCTTGTCCACTCGGCATCTTTACCCGTGACATAATCCTGCCAGCGAATATGGTCATAGCAATGAATACCGACTTCAAAGCCTGCATCACGTACCGAGCGTAACATCTGTGCACAGTTGCGTCCAATATCCGGCCCAGGCAATAAAGT
>JBKJQT010000177.1:0-5332 GCA_046593855.1 Candidatus Nitrotoga sp.
TATCGTGGCACCTTCGCTGAGCAGATTCAGAAGAGTAGTATTGATGGATTGATTAAAATGTTGGTGGAAAAAAATCAGGGTCAGGCCGGCGCAGTAACGCCTAAGGCAACATCCAAGTGATTGACCATATCGGGGGTCGTGTTCAAGTACCCAGTCATCTGACAATTGAAACGGTTACACCCCTGTTGAAAAAAAGTTTGCAAACCTCTGGAGAAACACCCCTGGTGGTTGACCTGGCCCAGGTAGAGACGGTGGATTCTGCCGCGGTCAGTTTGCTGCTGGCTTGGCTACGCGAGGCGCAGCGTAGTAGTGTGAAGCTGTGTTTCGCTCATGTTCCAGAGAATTTGTTAAGCTTGGCCCGTTTGTATGGCGTTGTGGATATGCTGCCGCTATGCGGTAATGATTCCGCGCAGTCTTGATCCATCCAATTTGATGCTACCTGCTATTGATGTGCGCCAAGCTCGTAAGCGCTATGGTCAATTACAAGCATTGGACGGCGTGGATTTGCGTATCGAGCAGGGTGAGTTCTTCGGTTTGCTTGGCCCCAACGGTGCGGGCAAAACCACGCTGATTAACCTGCTGGCCGGACTTGCATTGCCAGATGGTGGGCAACTGTCCGTACTGGGATACGATGTAGTCAAGCATTATCGTGCTAGCCGCCGCGTGTTGGGTGTGGTGCCGCAAGAGTTGGCCTTTGATCCTTTTTTCACAGTGCGCGAAACGCTGCGTTTGCAGTCTGGTTTTTTTGGATTGCGTCGTAACGACACCTGGATCAATGAGGTAATGCACCACTTGGATTTGACCGATAAGGCCGATACCAATATGCGCCGCCTGTCCGGTGGTATGAAGCGCCGTGTGTTGGTGGCGCAGGCCCTGGTGCATAAACCGCCCGTTATTGTGCTAGATGAACCGACTGCCGGGGTGGATGTGGAGTTGCGCCAATCGTTATGGCGCTTCATCCAGCAGCTTAACCGCGATGGGCATACCATTCTGTTAACTACCCATTATTTGGAAGAAGCTGAAGCCTTATGCACACGAATTGCCATGCTCAAACACGGCCAGATTGTAGCGCTGGATAGCACACAAAATTTACTCAGTAGCCTCGCGGGTTGTCGCGTCAGGTTGAAACTAGCCGGCTGTTTACCTCCCACATTGCTGCCGCAGGTGCTCGCACAGGTGGACGGTGATTACCTGCTGACACTGCCATCCTATCAAGCATTGGAATCAATGCTGGCGGAACTGCGTGTGGCTGGGGTTGCGGTACAAGAGATGACCTTGCAGCAGCCTGACTTGGAAGAAGTATTTCTGCGTTTGGTGGGGCGGGCCGTGCAGTGAGGCGGGCATGTTGAGCTTTTACAGCCTGCTCTACAAAGAGGTATTCCGTGTGTGGAAGGTGGGCTTCCAGACCGTACTGGCTCCAGTGTTGACCGCATTACTCTATCTGCTGATTTTTTCGCATGTGCTGGCACAGCATGTCGAGGTGTATCCGGGGGTGCATTACACTGCCTTCCTTATCCCGGGACTGATGATGATGGCAATGTTGCAGAACGCTTTTGCTAACAGCTCTTCCAGCCTGATTCAGTCCAAGATTACTGGCAATATCGTGTTCGTGCTGCTGGCGCCGATTGCCTATTGGGAATTCTTTGCTGCATATGTGCTCGCTTCTATGCTACGCGGCTTGGTGGTCGGCATAGGCGTATATTTGGCTGCATTGTGGTTTGCCCAGCCGCCGTTGCAATTTCCAGTCTGGATTATATTGTTCGCCGTTCTGGGAAGCGCGATGCTTGGCTCACTGGGGGTGGTGGCGGGGATGTGGGCAGAAAAATTCGATCAACTCGCAGGCTTTCAGAATTTCATTATCATGCCGCTGACTTTTTTATCCGGCGTATTTTATTCCATTCACTCGCTGCCGACATTTTGGCAGGAGTTGTCGCGCTTCAATCCATTTTTTTATGTGATAGATGGTTTTCGTTATGGATTTTTCGGTGTATCGGACATTTCTCCTTGGGTGAGTTTGATGGTGACAGGGGGGTGTATGCTGGGTCTTACATTGTTGTCTTTGGGATTGTTAAAGTCCGGCTATAAATTACGGTACTGATGATTATTTCACAAGGTATGTAGGGAAATATCGAGTAGAGGATGACGTGAATTTATTTCAAATACATTAAGTTAACATTGGGATTTTAAAAGCTAACAGCATGCAAAAATTAGTTATACAAGGCGGCATTCCATTGCGCGGCGAAGTGCGTATTTCCGGTGCTAAAAACGCGGCATTGCCCATGATGTGTGCCAGTCTGTTGACGAGTGATGTCTTGCAGCTAAGCAACATGCCAGATTTGCACGATATCGTAACCATGCGTAAATTGTTGGAACAGATGGGCGTGAAGGCTGCTGTACAAGGTGACAAGATGACTTTGCATGGTGCGCATGTGGATAAGCTGGAAGCGCCTTATGACATGGTAAAGACCATGCGAGCCGCAGTGCTGGTACTAGGTCCTCTGGTGGCGCGCTTCGGTGAGGCACGCGTATCAATGCCGGGTGGTTGCGCCATTGGTTCGCGTCCCGTCGATATTCACATCAAGGGCTTGCAGGCAATGGGCGCCCAAATTTTCATTGAGCATGGCTATATTCATGCGCAGGCAGACCGCCTCAAAGGTGCTCGAATTTTATTCGATATCGTCAGTGTGACCAGCACAGAAAATCTGATGATGGCTGCTGCTTTGGCAGAAGGGGTAACGGTGCTGGAAAATGCGGCGCGCGAACCCGAGGTGGTGGATTTGGCGCATTGCCTGATTGCAATGGGGGCCAAAATAGAGGGGGCAGGCAGCCATATAATTGTCATAACAGGTGTGGACAGATTGCACGGTGCCGCCCACCGCATCATGCCCGATCGTATCGAGAGTGGGACTTTTTTAGTGGCGGCAGCGGCAACGGGAGGTAGCATCGTGTTGCGCGATACGCGAGCGGATATTCTCGATTCTGTGCTGGAAAAACTTACTGAAGCCGGCGCGTGCATCCGTAGCGATAGTGAGAGTATCCACTTGAACATGACAGGTCGGCCCAGATCGGTGAACGTGCGTACTGCGCCGTATCCAGCATTCCCTACTGATATGCAAGCACAATTTATGGCGTTGAATGTTATTGCAGAAGGGAGCGCGATGGTAGTGGAAACGATTTTTGAAAATCGTTTTATGCATGTGCAAGAATTGCGCCGTCTGGGTGCAAGGATAGACGTGGAAGGTAATACTGCCTTGGTTCATGGGGTTGATCATCTGGAAGGCGCAACGGTGATGGCAACGGATTTGCGTGCATCTGCTTGTCTGGTTATTGCCGGATTGGTGGCGCAGGGCGAGACCGTCATCGATCGCATTTACCATCTGGATCGTGGTTATGAACATATAGAAATAAAACTGTCGCAACTCGGAGCGAACATATTTCGCATCAAATAAATGAAAGATACCGCATGATTACCATCGCCTTATCCAAAGGGCGCATCTTTGAAGAGACCTTGCCTTTGCTGCAGGCGGCGGGCATCACGCCGTTGGATGCCCCGGAGCCTTCGCGCAAGTTGATTTTATCTACCAATCGTGCCGATGTACGTCTTATTATCGTGCGTGCTTCTGATGTGCCGACCTATGTGGAATACGGCGCTGCTGATTTGGGGATCGCAGGCAAGGATGTGCTCGACGAACATGCCGGCACTGGTTTGTATCAGCCGCTGGATTTGAATATTGCGCGTTGCCGCATGATGGTGGCAGTCAGGAATGATTTTGATTATGACTCCGCAGTGCGTCAGGGCGCGCGCCTACGTGTGGCGACCAAATACGTGCAGACCGCACGCGAGCATTTTGCGGCTAAAGGTGTGCATGTGGATTTGATCAAATTGTATGGTTCGATGGAGCTGGCTCCACTGGTTGGTTTGTCAGATGCAATCGTGGATTTGGTCAGCAGCGGCAATACACTGAAGGCCAATCACCTCAAGGCGGTAGAAGAGATTTCTGCGATTTCTTCGCGTCTTGTGGTGAATCAGGCCTCACTTAAACTCAAACATGCGGCTATTCAGCCTATGCTGGATGCGTTTTCCTTGGCGGTAGTTCAATGAACATCAGACGGCTTTCCACTCGGCAGCCAGATTTTAATATGCAACTGGATAGGCTGCTGGCCTTCGAGGCGACTCAGGATCACCAGTTGGACGAGACTGTCGCGGCTATACTGGCGGATGTACGCACACGTGGCGATGTGGCTCTTCTCGAATACACCCGACGCTTTGATCGTATGGAGGTGCATGATAGTGCTGCACTGGAACTGCCTCCTGCTGCCTTGCTTGCCGCCTTCGAGGGATTGCCCGTCGCACAGCGCGCCGCTCTGGAGCAGGCCGCACAGCGTGTTACCGCTTACCATCAAAAGCAGTTGCAAGTTTCATGGAGTTTTACGGAGACGGACGGCACTCTGCTCGGTCAGCAGATTACGCCATTGGATCGGGTTGGTCTGTACGTGCCGGGCGGCAAGGCTGCCTACCCATCTTCAGTACTGATGAATGCGCTACCAGCAAAAGTGGCTGGGGTGGGCGAACTCATTATGGTAGTGCCGACTCCAGACGGAGTGCGAAACGCACTGGTGCTGGCAGCAGCCCATCTGGCTGGGGTAGATCGGGTCTTCACCATTGGTGGAGCGCAAGCGATTGCTGCGCTGGCCTATGGCACGGCAACCGTGCCGCGTGTAGATAAAATCGTCGGCCCTGGCAACGCTTACGTGGCCGCCGCCAAGCGCCGCGTATTTGGCGTCGTTGGCATTGATATGGTTGCAGGGCCATCAGAGATTCTGGTGATCTGCGATGGACAAACCGATCCGGACTGGATTGCGATGGATCTATTTTCTCAAGCAGAGCACGATGAATTAGCGCAGGCCATCCTGCTGACACCGGATGCTGCTTTCGCCACAGCCGTGGCGCAAAGTGCAGATCGTCTGCTGGCGCAGATGCCGCGCCGCGACATCATACGCACTGCATTAGAGAACCGCGGTGCTTTGATTGATGTGGCTGATTTGGATGAGGCTTGTGTTATTAGTAACCGTATAGCACCAGAGCATCTTGAGCTTTCAGTGGCCGATCCCCAGCAATGGCTGCCAAAAATCAAGCATGCCGGGGCAATTTTCTTGGGCTGTTACACTTCCGAGTCGCTTGGTGATTATTGTGCTGGCCCTAATCACGTCCTGCCGACCTCCGGCACGGCACGTTTTTCTTCTCCACTGGGAGTGTATGACTTTCAGAATCGCAGCAGCTTGATTCAAGTATCCGCGCAGGGCGCAGGGATGCTGGGCGAAATTGCAGAAG
>JBKJQT010000310.1:0-13468 GCA_046593855.1 Candidatus Nitrotoga sp.
CTTGTCCCCTCGTGCCGTCATGTTTGCCGCGTTGGGTATGAATGGCGTTCAACAATTAACTGTGACATAGCCTTTAATAATCTTGCGCGGCGCAGCATCAAATTAATTTGAATCACCAAACACATTGACCAGTTATTTGAATATACATAAGTAAAAGCAAAATTTTTTTGCAGGTTGTATATGAATTTAAACTGTTTATATTCTTATCATGTAATATGAGTAGCCGAATCTTTACAGATAAAAATTTTTAAATTCTCATTTAATTTGGACCGAGCCATGACGACTAAAACAAAAAATGCTGTTAATGCCAAACCTACTACTAAATCTAAAACTGTTACAGGATCATTACCAGCTAAGGTGGTAAAAAATAAAAAGCCTGAGCCCGCACTAACGGTTAAAGCCGTGTCTCCCACCAAGGTGGCGGCCAAAGTGGCAAACAAAAATCCTGTTGCCAAATCTGAGGTAACAACGTCTAAAGTAGTTAAAGTGGGGAAAACATCAAAGGCAGATAAACCTAAAAAAATTAAAATGGTGCGTGATAGTTTCAGCATGCCTGAAAATGAATATTCGCAATTCGCCGCATTAAAGAGGACGTGCCTGCTGACAGGTGTTCATGTAAAGAAAAGTGAATTGTTGCGAGCCGGGTTGCTTTGCTTGTCAAAGCTGTCGGATTGTGAATTGGTTAATGTTGTAGGGCAAGTGGAAATATTGAAAACAGGCCGGCCAACTAAGCATTGATCGGTTGTTATGATGTTGGGCGGGTTTTGTCGCGTCGATAAGCTATATATCCCACTGAATAGTGGCTAACCTTGTTTTGATAGGTAATTACTGTGCAAGTTTACGATACCATTGCCGCAGTGGATTTGGGTTCCAATAGCTTCCGGCTACAAATCGCGCGAGTGGTGGAAGATCAGATATATCCACTCGATGTCTTGAAGGAAACTGTCCGCTTGTCTGCAGGGCTCACGCAGGACAAATTCTTGGATGAAGAGTCCCAACTACGTGCCCTTGCATGCCTTAAACGTTTTGGCGAGCGCTTACGTGGCTTGCCAAGCCATGCTGTAAGGGTGGTTGGTACAAACACTTTCAGGCTGGCTAAAAATGCATCTGCTTTTCTTGAAAAAGCAGAAGATGCCTTGGGTTTTCCGATCGAAGTAATCGCGGGTCGAGAGGAGGCGCGGCTAATCTATCTGGGTGTGGCACATTGCATGCCACCATCGCAAAATCATAGATTGGTGATTGATATCGGTGGTGGCTCTACCGAATGCGTGATTGGTGAAGGATTGGAGCCGCTTCGAATGGAAAGCTTGTATATGGGGTGCGTCAGCTATAGCCAGCGTTTTTTTGGCGACGGTAAAATTACTAAAGATGCTATGCAGCAGGCGGAACTTGCTGCGCGCATGGAGCTACAAACAATTCGTTTTGAATTTTCCGGCAGAAATTGGCAAGAGGCGATCGGGTCATCTGGTACAGCACGTGCATTGGCAGATTTGTTAAAGCAAAACGATTGGAGTAATGAAGGTATAACGGCAGAGGGGCTGGCAAAACTGCGTTCCATGTTACTGAAAGCAGGAGAATGCAAGCGGCTGGATACACTGGGGTTGAAACCGGATCGCATTCCCGTCTTGCCTGGTGGATTCGCCATTATGTCGGCAGTGTTCACTGAATTGAATATTCAGCATATGAGCGTAGCGGGCGCCGCCCTTAAAGAAGGGGTCTTATATGACCTGTTAGGTCGTTTGCATCATCAGGATATGCGCGATGTTACGGTGAGCCAATTTATGCGACGTTATCATATTGATCCATTACAAGCCAAACGTGTGGAGGACTTATCGTTGTCGCTTTTCAAGCAAGTGGCGCAAGGTTCCGACGTTGATGTTGACACTGCACAGCAGCAGCTGCAGTGGGTGGCCAGGTTGCATGAAATAGGTGTTTCCATCGCACATAGTGGTTATCACAAACATGCAGCTTACATTTTAGAAAACGCTGATATGCCGGGTTTTTCTAAAATGGAGCAGTTTCAGCTTGGGTTGCAAGTAAGAGCGCAACGTGGGTCACTTTCCAAAGTGCCAAAGTTGTCGGGAATTTTAGAGGATTGGACCGCAATATTAGCATTGCGTCTGGCAGTTTTGTTTTGTCGTAGTCGTACGGACGTGACTTTGCCTAAAATGCAATTGAAAAAAAGCGGCAATGAGTATCGTATTAAACTTGATAAAAAATGGATTGAGCAAAATCCGCTCACAGAAAATGCGTTACAGGCAGAGATCAAAGAATGGAAAGCAGTGGGCGTCAGTTTTTCTGTAACCAGTTAATTTTTTATGCAAACCATATCAAAACATGACCTTTTCTATCCAGGTGCTTACCCGAATCGCCCGGTAATGTAATCTTCCGTTTCCTTGCGCTTAGGATTAGTGAACACCGTTCGGGTATCGCCGAACTCGATCAGGTCACCCAGATACATATAAGCGGTGTAGTCGGACACACGCGCTGCCTGCTGCATATTGTGGGTGACGATGATAATGGTAAACTCTGCTTTCAGCTCATCGATCAGCTTTTCGATGTGTGCGGTGGAAATCGGATCGAGTGCAGAGGTCGGTTCGTCGAGTAACAAGATTTGCGGTTTGACCGCGATCGCGCGCGCGATACACAAGCGCTGTTGTTGACCACCGGAAAGACCGGTGCCGCTCTGTTTCAGTTTATCTTTCGCCTCCGTCCATAGCGCTGCTTTCCTCAATGCCCATTCCACGCGTTCGTCCATATCATGGCGGCTCAGGTTTTCATAGAGTTTCGCACCGAAAGCAATGTTGTCATAAATAGACATGGGGAACGGAGTCGGTTTCTGGAATACCATACCGATCTTGGCCCGAAGTGTGTTGAGATCCTGCTTCTTGTCGAGAATATTCTCCCCATCCAGCAGAACTTCACCCGTCGCTTTTTGTTTCGGATAGAGCTGGTACATACGATTGAAGGTGCGCAGCATGGTAGACTTGCCGCAGCCTGAGGGACCGATAAAGGCGGTCACCATTTTTTCCGGAATGGTCAGGTTGATGTCCTTGAGGGCACGCTCAGCCCCGTAGTAAAAATTCAGGTCGCGTACAACCAGTTTCGGATTAGCCATTTTTTCAACGCTCATCTGCCTGCATCCTTAATAAGTTGTTGATTTTTGGCGGAACAAGACTCGCGCCATAATATTGAGCGAGAGCACGCTGAAAGTGATGAGCAGCGCACCCGCCCAAGCGAGACTCTGCCAATCCTGGTAGGGACTCATGGCAAATTGGAAAATCACTACCGGCAGGTTGGCCATGGGCTGATTCATATCGCTGCTCCAGAATTGATTATTCAGCGAGGTAAACAAGAGCGGAGCGGTTTCCCCGCTAATGCGCGCCACCGCCAGCAGCACCCCGGTAATGATGCCAGCTCGTGCCGCGCGCAGCGTCACTAGGTTGATCACCTTCCATTGCGGTGCACCCAGCGCTGCCGCCGCTTCGCGCAAGGTATTCGGCACCAGGCGCAACATATTTTCGGTGGTGCGGATGACGATCGGAATGACTAAAATGGATAATGCCAGCGCACCAGCCCAGCCGGAGAAGTGCCCAATCTTGATGACATACATTTCATAGATGAACAGACCAATCACGATAGAGGGGGCAGAAAGCAGCACGTCGTTAATAAAGCGCGTGGTCGGCGCCAACCAGCCGCGCTGGCCAAATTCCGCCAGATAGGTGCCCGCCAGTATGCCGATAGGCGTGCCGATCAGTGCGGCGAGACAGGTCATCATCAGGCTCCCGGCAATGGCGTTGAGCAAGCCGCCCGCGCTGTTGGGGGGTGGGGTCATCTGGGTCAGGATGGCCATAGACAGTTGAGGCAGGCCGTTTGCCAGCAGCGTCCATAAAATCCAGCCCAACCAGATCAGGCCGAATAGCATGGCCAAGGCCGAAATTCCCAGACCTAGGGCATTAATCAGACGGCGGCGTGCGTAGAGTGTCAGCATAATCAGCTCGTGGATCCCTCGCGTTTCGTCAGCATGTACAGCATATAACGTGCCAGCGACAACACGATGAAAGTGATTAAGAACAGAATGAGCCCGAGTTCGATCAGTGCTGAGGTATATAACTTGCCCACTGCTTCATTGAATTCGTTGGCCAGCGCGGAGGAAATGCTATTGCCCGGCATTAATAGCGAGGCACCTAATTGATGGGCATTGCCGATGACGAAGGTGACCGCCATGGTTTCGCCCAACGCACGCCCCAGGCCGAGCATAATACCGCCGGCCACACCGATCTTGGTATAGGGCAGCACGACATGCCACATGACTTCCCAAGTGGTCGCGCCCAAACCATAGGCAGACTCCTTGAGCAGGGTAGGCACAACCTCGAATACATCGCGCATCACCGAGGCAATAAAGGGAATGACCATGATGGCCAGAATAATGCCTGCGGTGAGTACCCCGATCCCCATGGGAATGCCCTGAAACAAAGGCCCAAATATCGGAAGCGGCCCCAGCTTTTCTATGAGCCAAGGCTGAACATAGTCAGCAAACAGCGGTGCAAATACGAACAAACCCCACATGCCGTAAATAATGCTGGGGATGCCAGCCAGCAGTTCGATGGCAATACCCAGCGGACGACGTAACCAGCGCGGCGACAATTCAGTGAGGAAAAGCGCGATGCCAAAACTGACCGGGATGGCGATCAACAAGGCGATGGCAGAGGTTACCAGCGTGCCAACAATTGGAACGAGTGCGCCAAACTCGTTCGTGACCGGATTCCATTCCGCGCTGGTTAAAAATTGGAAACCGAAGGCCTTAATGGAGGGTAGGCTGCCGATTATCAGCGAAACGATGATGGCAATGAGTAGAACGAGCACGGCGAATGCAGACAAGCGCGTGACATTGCGGAACAGAATGTCCAGCAAATTATGGCGCTTCATATGTACTTCACGTAAAAACGTCGGCATGATTTTTTAAAAGTACTCAAAATTTGAGGGAGCCTGGCCCCCTCAAATTTTATCCGGCAAAAATTATATCTTGCAAACACACATTGCCAGCGCTTTTAAATAGACTCTTACTTCCAGATTGCTGTGCCCTTGTTATCCTTGATCTGGGTTTTCCAGGCGGTGCGCACCAGTTGCTGAACTTTTTCCGGCATGGGGACATAATCCAGAGCCTCAGCCATCTTGCCGCCATTGATGTAAGCCCAGTCGAAGAATTTTAGGACTTCTTTGGCTGTTTCCGGTTTATCTTGGGTCTTGTGCATCAGAATGAAAGTGGCGCCGGTGATGGGCCAGCTTTCTTTGCCGGGTTCGTTGGTCAGCAACTCATAGAAACCGGGCGCTTTTTCCCAGGCAGCGTTGGCTGCGGCAGCCTTGAACGAGGAGTCATCTGGTTTAACAAACTGACCGTCATGGTTCTTGAGTTGTGTGTAAGTCATTTTGTTCTGCAGCGCGTAAGCATACTCTACATAACCGATGGAATTTTTTATGCGCTGTACATAAGAGGCCACGCCTTCATTACCTTTGCCGCCCGTGCCCGCTTTCCAGGAGACGGCCGTGCCTTCGCCGACTGCCGATTTCCATTCCGGGCTCGTCTTGGACAGGTAGTTGGTGAAGATGAAGGTGGTGCCGGAACCGTCGGAGCGATGTACGACGGTGATGGTTTCATTCGGCAGTTTAGTGCCCACATTCAGCGCCATGAGCGCGGGATCATTCCACTTGGTGATCTTGCCAAGAAAAATATCGGCCAGCACTTTGCCGTCCAGTTTGAGCTGCCCGGCTGCAACGCCGGCGACGTTGATGACAGGTACCACACCGCCCATGACTGCCGGGAACTGTATCAGGCCGTTCTTTTCCAGCTCTTCGGGTTTCAACGGCATATCTGAAGCGCCAAAATCGACTGTCCGAGCGATAATTTGTTTGATGCCACCGCCGGAACCGATGGATTGGTAGTTCAGGCTGATACCGGTTTGGGTTTTATACGTATCGGCCCATTTGGCGTAAATGGGATAGGGGAAGGTGGCGCCTGCACCGGTGAGGTTAACGGCCGAAGCATGGACTGCTAACGACCAGGAGGCGGCAAGGCCAAATATATAAAGAAAACGATTTAGTTTGGTCATGATTCTCTCCAAGGGTAGGTTCGCTACAGCGTAGGTAACTATAGCCATTTCCTATTACATAATTATTACACAGACTAGCAGTCTGTCGGATATCCCCTCATTAAAAAATAAAAAACAACAATTTGCTCTTACGAAATTTCATATTAAAGCTGTATAAATAATTTTTGGACGGGCAGATATTCTTCAAGTACGGTTGGAAAGTATGACGGTGGGAATATGATTGGCATATGTAAATCAAGCCAAGAGTAGAAAGCTTAATCAAAACTATCATCAACCGTGGAATTGGCTATGCAGTGTGATAAATCTCAGCGCATGTGCCATGCCGCATTAACTAGATTGGGATATTCCGGTTTGCCTAGGCTGCCGTTATAACGTCCTAGAGCACGGTAGAGGTCACCCTTTTCCATATCCAGGTAGTGGCGAAGAATGATACAACCATATCGCAGGTTGGTGCGCAGGTGGAACAAATTGCCCTCACGTTGGCCGATTAGATTCAACCAAAACGGCATTACTTGCATATACCCTCTTGCTCCCACGCTGGACACGGCATATTTCTTGAAACCGCTTTCCACTTGAATAAGTCCCAACACTAATTGCGGGTCTAAGCCGGCACGCGTGGCTTCGTAATACACAGTCTTGAGGAAATCCACGCGATAGCTCGCATCCGGAATACGTCTTTCTAAACGGTGTGATGTGTCATTCAACCAAGTGTTGTACTCCTGTTGCGATGCAAATGTCAGCTTGGGCGGTGCTTGATCCGAAACGGAGTGGTTTAATGAGATTTGCACGCTGGCAGATAGGGGTTGATAGGTTTGTGGGCCGCCATGTGCTGTGTGGGCGAATAGCAAACTCGCTGCCAGCAAGGATGGCAAAATGTAATTTGAATAATATTCTTTAATTGGTCGCATAGTTTTAAGAGAGACTTTCAAAAATCTCTCTTTGCACCTCATGCTCTTTAAGATAGTTGTTTTACGGCAGGTTACTGAAATACTTTAAGGTGATGTTTATGTTCGAGTGATTAGCACGTCGCTCACAAAATATTACACAATAGTCAGTTTGTCATGATGCTGCGTTTCAGAGGCGCAGTAGGTCATGCACGTAAAACGGAACGAGCAGTATTGATGGTGAAGGAAACAAATGAACTCTGCTTATCCGTTTAACGGATACAGGTGGCGTATAAGGCGCATTGACGGCTAATGCAGTCGTATGTCGCTTCGACCCGCTGCTCGACATCAATTCAGTCTAGGACGTTGGATGTGCTAACCTAAAAAGCACGGAATGAATCAAATCTAAAGTATGAGATTGCCTCTTGCTTCATGCGTTGAACTGTATTTTCTACAGCAGGATGGCAGTGAATGACAATTTTATTGAAGTGAAGTTAATCGTATAAACTTTACAATATCTTGTAACGGGATTTGTTGCGCTTCTCCGTCGCACCGTCTCTTGTACTCAACCATGGGCACTTCCTGGCTGAGACCGCGATCCCCGATTACGATACGATGTGGAATGCCAATGAGCTCTAAATCAGCAAACATTACGCCTGGACGTTCGTTGCGGTCATCAAGCAATACATCAATTCCTGCCGCGCTAAGGTCAGCATAAAGCTGTTCTGTCGCTATGCGCACGGCTTCGCTTTTATTGATGCCGATTGGGGCAAGTGCCACTTGGAACGGAGCCATGGTAGCAGGTAGGGTAATGCCGCGTTCGTCATAATTCTGCTCTATTGCGGCAGCGACGATGCGCGAAACACCGATCCCATAACAACCCATTTCAATGAATTGAGATTTACCGTTTTCATCGAGGTAATTAGCATTTAGCGTCTCGGAATACTTGGTGCGCAACTGGAAAATGTGGCCAACTTCGATACCGCGACAGAGTTCCAGTGTGCCTTTTCCATCGGGGCTGGGATCACCGGCGACCACGTTGCGGAGGTCATACACATTGGTTTCGTCCAAGCTGATGTCGCGTCCAAAGTTTGCGTGAGTGTAGTGAAAGCCGTCGTCATTGGCTCCGCAGACAAAATTACTCATGGTAGCAGCCGCATGATCCGCTAAGATTCGCACGACGGTATTGACCGGACCAATGTAACCCATACGACAGCCCATGTTTTGATGGATTTCATCGTCGCTGGCGAAACGGAATTCGCCTAGTATCTTGGTAGCTTTGATTTCGTTCAGCATATGATCTCCGCGTAGCAGAAGCAGGGTGAAGTTATCACCGGCATCCATTACGGCGATTGCCTTTAGTACTCGTTGCGGTGTCACATTCAAGAAAGTGGCGACGTTTTCGATGGATTTTTGTCCGGGCGTAATGACTTTTTGCAATTTTTCGCTGGCAGTCGCGCGTAAAGTATTTGGTGCGATGGCTTCAGCCAGTTCCACGTTGGCGGCATAATCGGAAGTGGGACAGAATGCTAACCCGTCTTCGCCGGAATCGGCTAGCACATGGAATTCATGCGAGCCACTACCGCCAATGGCGCCTGTATCTGCTGCAACGGCTCGAAATTGGAGGCCAAGACGGGTGAAAATGCGGGTGTAGGTGTCATACATCACTTGGTAGGTTTGTTCTAGGCTGCTGAAGCTGGCATGGAATGAATAAGCATCTTTCATTATAAATTCGCGTGCACGCATTACACCAAAACGGGGACGCACCTCGTCCCGGAACTTGGTCTGGATTTGGTAGAAATTCACTGGTAACTGACGATAACTTTTTATTTCACGGCGTGCGATGTCAGTAATAACTTCTTCGTGAGTGGGGCCAAAACAAAATAGATTGTCATGGCGATCTTTAATTTTGAGCATTTGTGGCCCAAATACTTCCCAGCGTCCGGTTTCTTGCCAAAGTTCGGCTGGCTGTATGGCGGGCATTAGTAGTTCGATGCCGCCTGCCTTATTCATTTCCTCGCGTACCACGGATTCCACTTTCCGCAACACGCGCAGTCCCAACGGCATCCAGGTGTACAGGCCGCTGGCCAGTTTCTTGATGTAGCCGGCCCGTAACATCAAACGATGACTGACTAGTTCGGCTTCGGAGGGAGCTTCTTTCTGAGTGGAGATGAAAAACTGTGAAACGCGCATGATGATATATTTGTTAAATCGAATTATCAGAGTGCTAATTTTACAGTGAACAAAGTAAGCATGGTGCACCGATTGTGATGAGACAGCTTTCAATATGGTGTGAAATGTGAAAAAATCCACATTATGTAAATTAATTAAACAGGTGGCGAAGATGATTGATCGGGATGGTTATCGCCCCAACGTCGGCATCATTCTGTCCAACGCTAAGAATCAGGTATTCTGGGGCAAGCGCATCAGGCAGCATGCGTGGCAATTCCCGCAAGGTGGCATTCAGTGTGGTGAAACACCGGAACAAGCGATGTATCGCGAATTGCAGGAAGAGGTAGGTTTGCAGTCTTGTCATGTCCAAATACTTGGCCGTACGCGTGAGTGGATACGTTATGAGGTGCCGCAACATTGGGTTAAACGTGAGTGGCGTGGCAGTTACAAAGGACAGAAGCAGATATGGTTTTTGTTGCGTCTGGTTGGACGCGACTGTGATGTGTGTTTACGTACTTCTGTTCACCCCGAGTTTGATGCCTGGCGTTGGAACGATTACTGGGTTGAAATGGAAAGTGTGATTGAGTTTAAACGGGATGTCTACCGTTTGGCATTGAATGAATTAGTACGCTATTTGCCGCCAGCCAACAATTTTTCAGGCTGGGATGCGTCCAAGAAAGTTTCTAGTAATGTTTGAGCTAACATCATGCTTTTCAAATATGAAGTCATCGTCGATAATTAATGACAATATAAATTTATAAGGAGAAAAATATGACAAAAAAATCATTTTTGACCGATATTAAAACTCTGCGTGAACGTGCCCGACAGCACATAGAGCAGGGGGCTATTACTGCTGGATATCGTGGTGACCGTGATACTGTTGTAGATCTGTTAAACGAGGCGCTGGCTACAGAGATTGTTTGCGTGTTGCGATATAAACGGCATTACTATACTGCTACAGGCATCAATGCGCAAAGTGTGGCCGCCGAGTTCTTGCAGCATGCCACTGAAGAACAGGTACATGCTGACCAGATTGCTCAGCGCATTGTTCAATTGGGTGGAAAACCGAACTTTTCTCCTGAGGGCCTGGCAATGCGTAGCCATTCCGAATATCACGATGGTGATGACTTGCTGGAAATGATTCGCGAAGACCTAATTGCTGAGCGCATTGCCATTGATAGCTACGGCGAAATGATCGATTACCTGGGTAACGATGATCCCACAACGCGGCGTATGCTGGAATCTATCTTGGCGATGGAGGAAGAACATGCTGACGATTTGTCCAGTCTCTTGGCAGAGATGGGAGGGTGAAAGGTGGCGCTTTAATAGAAATGGGGATGCATCCGGTTTATGAGCGTTTCAATTAATTAATCCTGAACTTTTTTTTCCGCAAAATAGTAATTCAACTTGACAAGCTGACTTAAGATCTCAGATTAGCCCAAGCGGAGCATTGTCAAATGGCTCAGGGTGGGCTTAGTGTCGTCGTTCAACTTCGAATCTTGCTTCGGTGTTGCTAACTATCGTCAGATAACGAAGATAGTTTTGCCTACCTTAATTCTCTACCTACGTAACGTAATTGATCTCTTAATCTTACTGAGACACGCGATAAATTGATGTAATTATTGCTCAAATCCGCAGAATAGTTGGATAAGTGATGGTTATAAAAATATTAAGTAGTAAATTGCCTTAACTTGAACGATTGGTTTTAAGTTCTACCTAAGCTTACTCTGCTTTATGTGGCTGTCAATCATAGCGCTGGGATTCATAATTCAATTAGATATTTTTTCAAAAAGTGCACTATATTAAGTAGTTATTGACTATTGCACTGTGAGATATGGTTTTGAAGAGGAAATATGCGCTATTTTAAAGTTTCATTTTTTATTGCTTTTGTCGGTATTGGGCTTGCGGCCTGTTGGGGTTATAGCCGTGGTGGTTTTGTGGCCGCACTTGAAGCTCTTGGGATTGCTACTATTCTCTGTGTCATGGAGGTATCACTTTCTTTTGACAATGCTGTCGTCAATGCGTCTGTACTGAAAAGTTGGAACAAATTCTGGCAGGACATTTTCCTGACTGTTGGAATGCTGATCGCTGTGTTCGGCATGCGATTGCTTTTTCCTCTTGTGATTGTTGCACTCGCGGCTGACCTCGGACTAATGGAGGTGTGGAATATGGGGCTGAATAATCCCGATGAATATGCACTTCATTTGACAAACCATCATGCTGAAGTGGCCGCGTTTGGAGGGATTTTTTTATTGCTGGTGTTCCTTAATTTTCTGCTGGACTCTAAAAAAGAGTTGCATTGGCTTGGTCATATTGAGGAAAAAATTGCCACCTTTGGTAAGGTGGCGTCAATCTCGGTAATGATTGCGCTGGGCACACTGTTGGCCAGTTTGTCGATGGTCGAGGAGGGCAAACAACTGGTGGTACTAGTCGCGGGCCTTTGGGGTGTGTTGTCCTACGTGGGCGTAGACGTGATTAGTAGTCTTCTTGAAAAGGAGGAAGATGACGCAAAAATCAGTGATGTTATAAAGCGCGGCGGGATAGGTGGCTTTCTTTATCTTGAAGTGCTGGATGCTTCCTTCTCATTCGATGGGGTGATCGGGGCATTTGCCATTACTAAGGATATCGTCATTATCATGATTGGCCTTGGTATCGGTGCGATGTTTGTGCGTTCAATGACTGTATTTCTGGTACGTAAAGAAACCCTTGATACGTATGTGTACCTTGAGCACGGTGCGCATTATGCGATCGGAATTCTGGCTGTCATTATGCTTGCTAGTATAAAGTTTCATATCCCTGAGATTTTCACTGGTTTCGTAGGGGTGGCTTTCATTGCCGCCGCTCTATGGTCTTCATTGCGCTATAGGCGTCTCAAGCAACTAAATAAATAACAAACCCTCGCAAAAAGCCATCGGCTAAAGTGGTCTTCTTACGTTGTGATCAGTTGCGCTTATCCAGCTCGTGATTCGTAGGCCGTCTTCGTTAAGACGTCATCAGTTTTTGCCGGTACTGCCAAAGCCGTCACTTCCGCGCTGGCTCATGGGAAAATCCGTGACGATATTGAGCTGCATTTGCAGTATTGGCACGATAACCATTTGCGCTATGCGTTCCAAAGGCATTAGAGTGAACGGGTTTTGTCCACGGTTCCAGATAGAAATGAATATCTGTCCTTGATAGTCGGAATCGATTAATCCGACCAAATTGCCCAGTACAATACCCTGTTTGTGTCCAAGCCCAGAGCGCGGCAAGATCATCGCGGCGCACTGCGGATCGGCTAGGTGAATTGCAATGCCGCTTGAGATGAGTTCGCATTGGCCGGGCTGAATAATCATGCTTTGGTCAATACAGGCGCGCAAATCTATCCCCGCCGATCCAGGCGTGGCGTAAGCGGGCGGGTGCTCATGCAAGCGCGGGTCGAGAATTTTCACATCTACAGTTTTTTTCATAATTTATTTCCTTGCCGGTAAAGTTTGACTATGTGCTGTAACAAAGCTCGCGCCAGTGTGAGCTTATCCGCACGCGGTAATATATGCTCGCCCGTATCGTCAAATAAAATCAGCTCGTTGTCATCTGCCCCAATTGCTTGTTGCACTAAATTGGCTGCGAGTAGTGGAATTTTCTTGGTTTTACGCTTAGTTGCAGCGTATTTGTGCAGATTGTGGCTTTCGGCCGCGAAGCCCACGCAGAATGGTGGCTTTGGAAGCGCGGCAACATATCCCAAAATATCTGGATTGGGTAATAGTTCCAGTGTTAGTCCGCCTGTACTCTTCTTTATTTTCTGACCGGTCGGTTGTGCTACGCGATAATCGGCTACGGCTGCCACGCCAATGAAAATATCGGCATCTGGTACATGTTTTTGGACTACCTCGAACATTTCCGCTGCGCTGGTGACATTCACCAGTGCAGCGCCATAGGGGCTGGATAAGGCTGTAGGACCGGAAATCAATGTAACCTCCGCACCCAGTTCCAGCGCGGCCTGCGCGATGGCATAGCCCATCTTGCCGGAGCTGCGATTAGTAATGCCGCGCACTGCGTCTATTGCTTCGTAGGTTGGCCCGGCAGTCAGTAAAACTTTCACGCCGGATAGTAATTTTGGCTGAAAGAAGATGAGTAAAGCGCGTGCCAACTCTGTGGGTTCCTGCATGCGTCCTAGTCCTTCTTCGCCACATGCTTGCATACCGCTGACGGGGCCTAGAATAGTGACACCATCAGCAATGAGTTGCTGGATATTGCGTTGTGTGGCTGGGTTTTCCCACATTTGTCGATTCATTGCAGGGGCAACCAGCAATGGACAATTGCGAG
>JBKJQT010000409.1:0-3748 GCA_046593855.1 Candidatus Nitrotoga sp.
TGGAATAACGGTTCAAGGATTAAAGCAGGCTCCCATAGGGCATTAACCTCTCTGAACGGTCGTAAAAAATCCCGGCGAGTTCCGGGATTTTTATTTCGCTCAAACTTTAAAAATTACGCGAAGTTCTTCGCTGCGAAATCCCAGTTAACCAAACCCCAGAAACTTTCGACATACTTGGCACGAGCATTACGATAATCAATGTAGTAGGCGTGTTCCCACACATCACAGGTCAATAAAGGCTTGTCAGCGCCGGATAAGGGTGTGGCAGCATTGCTGGTGTTAACGATGTCCAGCGAGCCATCAGGCTTCTTCACCAGCCATGTCCAACCAGAACCAAAATTACCCACGCAAGAAGCAGAGAATGTTTTTTTAAAGTCTTCGAAACTACCCCATTTCTTGTTGATACCCTCCGCCAGAGTTCCAGCAGGCGCACCGCCACCGTTAGGCTTCAAGCCATTCCAGTAAAAAGTATGGTTCCATACTTGGGCCGCATTGTTGAAAATCCCGCCGCTCGATTTTTTGACAATCTCTTCCAACGTGGCGTTCTCAAATTCAGTGCCTTTAATCAAGTTGTTGAGATTGGTCACATAGGTTTGGTGATGTTTGCCATAGTGATATTCCAGCGTTTCTTTAGAAATGTGCGGTGCCAGTGCATCCATCGCATAAGGTAGTGCAGGTAAAGTATGTTCCATTTAGTTCTCCTCAATTTAAGTTTCAAGTGGTTCAAAATTACAGTCGAATAACAGCCCTTGGGGCTAAAAAATCGACATCACAATAAAGCTGGTAAGATTTCCCACATCTTTGCCAACAAAACTCACCGACTAATCGGTTTATATCGAATTCGCTTCGGCTTCGCACCTTCTTCACCCAAACGTTTCTTTTTATCCGCTTCGTATTCCTGATAATTGCCATCGAAAAATGTGACCTGTGAGTTGCCTTCAAAGGCAATGATATGGGTAGCAATACGATCCAAAAACCAGCGATCATGCGAGATAACCAGCACACACCCGGCGAATTCCAGTAGTGCATCTTCAAGCGCACGCAGGGTTTCCACGTCGAGATCGTTGGAGGGTTCATCCAGCAATAGAACATTGCCGCCCGAGATAAGAGTCTTCGCCAAGTGCAGACGTCCGCGTTCGCCGCCTGAAAGATTACCGACCAGTTTCTGCTGATCCGAGCCCTTAAAATTAAAGCGGCCGATATAAGCGCGCGAAGGCGTCTCAAACTTGCCTACAGTGAGAATGTCATTACCGCCGGAAATAACATCGAACACGGTTTTATCGCTCTCCAGCGCATCGCGCGATTGGTCTACATGCGAGATTTTGACCGTTGATCCGATCTTTATTTCACCAGAATCCGGTTTTTCTTTTCCAGTCAGCATGCGGAATAGCGTCGACTTACCTGCGCCGTTGGGCCCAATAATGCCAACGATAGCGCCGGGCGGAATCTTGAGGCTGAGATTGTCAATCAGCAGTCGGTCGCCATAAGCTTTAGAAACATTGTTAAACTCTATAACTTCATTGCCCAACCTGTCCGCTACGGGAATAAAGATTTCCTGAGTCTCATTGCGCTTCTGATATTCCTGCGAATTTAATTCTTCAAAGCGGGCAATACGCGCCTTTGATTTTGCCTGCCGTCCTTTGGGATTCTGGCGTACCCATTCCAGCTCCTTGCTCAACGCCTTCTGGCGCGCGGATTCAGAGGACTCTTCTTGCTTGAGTCTGGCTCCTTTTTGTTCCAGCCAACTTGAATAGTTTCCCTTCCACGGAATGCCGTGGCCACGATCAAGTTCTAAAATCCACTCGGCGGCATTGTCAAGGAAATAGCGATCATGCGTCACCGCCACCACGGTGCCAGGAAAGCGCAAAAGAAATTGCTCCAGCCATTCTACCGACTCAGCATCCAAATGGTTGGTCGGCTCATCCAGTAGCAACATGTCTGGCTTGGAGAGCAGCAACTTGCACAGCGCAACACGACGCTTTTCGCCACCAGAGAGATTCTTGATAATTGCATCCCATTCGGGCAGACGTAATGCATCGGCAGCAATTTCCATTTGTTGATCGGCATTTCCGTCACTGGCAGCGATGATGGCTTCGAGTCGAGCCTGCTCGGCAGCCAGCGCATCAAAATCGGCATCAGGATCAGCATAAGCGGAATACACCTCATCCAGTTTTTTCTGCGCACTGAACACTTCGCCCAGTCCGTCCTGCACCGCCTCGCGCACGGTTTGCTCCGGGCTAAGTTGTGGTTCTTGCGGCAGATAGCCGATATTCAAGTTTGGCATCGGAATGGCTTCGCCTTCGAAATCCTTGTCCACCCCAGCCATGATCTTCAGCACAGTAGATTTGCCCGAGCCATTTAGTCCCAGCAGACCGATCTTGGCACCAGGGAAGAAGCTGAGGGAAATATCCTTGAGAATTTGGCGTTTGGGCGGAACGATCTTGCCCACGCGGTTCATGGTAAAAACATATTGGGCCATAGTGTCTGTTTTGTATTGGATTATTAATTAGGTGTGTAAGCTTACCCCAATGGCCCAAATTTTGGGAGACTGTTATAGAGACAAAAAGGTAAATGCAAATAGGTGACTCCGACTGATCATCTGGCAACGAGTGGAGACCGTGCTGCCAGTTTCGTATCATTCTGAAAGTTGGTGCAGCCCTTCATGAGCGAGTTGGCGATCTGTATCTGGTGTAGAAGAATGACGCTGTTCCCGATTTTTTCGGTGATCCATCAACTATCAAAGAAAAGGGCTGACCTCGTAGCCAAGGAAATTGATTGTTTAAGACTTAAAAAAGAAATTGTTACCGGAATGTAATTGAAGCACTTCATGCAGCCTTGCGGTCTTAACTCCCAATGCATTAGCTGCATCAGGCAGCTTTACGGATGTTTGGCTGAAAGGTGCAGAAGACTCATTTGTAACAATGGTATACCCATAAGCAGATGCGTATGAAACCAACCACGGATCAGCTATTTTTTCATTTGCGAAAACCTCTAGTGCCGTAGCTACCTTGCTAGGCCGTTTTCCATTTGCCCAGACAGAGACTGCCCACTGCTGAACTTGAGCATACTTTAACAAACAACTGTGGTCATTTTTGGAATGTAATACAAGTCCATCCTCATTGTGCTCAACAAATTCACGGAGAAAATCCCGTTCATTACCTTTCTTTAACTCATCTGCCACTTTGTCAATTAAGAAAAAGCTTCCATTTTGGTGACCAGTGATTACCCAATCCCAGAAGGCTGCGCAAAAACTGGGGGAGTAATGTATGCCTTTAGCTATTATCAAAGAATCAGAGTCAAATATAAATTTAGTTTGGCTCATAACGAAATAACTTTCGCTGCGCTTGTATTTAATAAAGTAGCAGCTTCAGAAGGACCAATACTATTATTTTTCATCAAGCCTAATATGGTTTCTGTAAGACGGTGACTATTTTTTATAGGTAACATAGTTCGCAACGGGAGTCGAACTTCTTTATCTTTGTTCTTTGCCTTTTGGATCCTGACCCTTTCCATTGTCTCCGCATAAATATCGTTATATAGGTCATACGGAATCCGCTCGTTTACTAAAGCTATTCTGGCAATTGCCAACTCACTAACTTTGAAATATTTATTTAATGCAGAAATTTTCTCTCGCAGTGTGGCTTCAAGATTATTCCATTTCTGAATAAACTCATCGGTTGGAGCAAGCACTTCAGCAGCAATTGCATTGCATCTAATTTCGGCGGCGTTATGAGAACGAACATCAACA
>JBKJQT010000085.1:0-9115 GCA_046593855.1 Candidatus Nitrotoga sp.
TCGAAGGTGAGGTGGTCAGGCCCGTTGTCGCCGACGCCTGAGCCCGGAGGAAACATCGAACGCGGCGGCTCCCGGAACGCGATGGAGATGATCCGGGCACCCTGAGCCATCCGTTTGCCGGTGCGCAGGTAGAACGGCACGCCTGCCCAGCGCCAGTTGTCGATGAACAATTTCATTGCGGCATAGGTTTCGGTCGTGCTGCCCGGCGCGACATTTGGCTCTTCCAAATAACCAGGCACGGTTTTGCCATCGATCACGCCGCTGGCGTACTGGCCACGAAAAGCATGAGCATGCACCGCGTTCTGGGTGATGGGACGGATGGCTTTCAGCACTTTCACTTTCTCATCGCGCAAGTGTTCGGCCGACATGCTCAACGGCGGCTCTATCGCCACCAACGCCAATAGCTGCAACAGATGGCTTTGCACCATGTCGCGCAGCGCGCCTGCACCTTCGTAGTAATCGGCACGCCCTTCCACCCCTAGCGTCTCGGAATGGGTGATCTGCACATGGTCGATGTAATGGTTTTTCCACAACGGTTCCAGCAGCAGGTTTGCGAAGCGAAACACCATGATGTTCTGCACTGTGCCCTTGCCGAGGTAGTGATCAATGCGATAGATTTGCGGCTCATCGAGATGGCGATAGAGGCTGGCTTGCAGGGTTTGCGCGGAAAGCAGGTCGTAGCCGAACGGTTTTTCAATCACCACGCGACGCCAGCCATTGTGCTGTTTCAACAACCCTATGTTACCCAGCTTTTCCACGATGCCGGGATAATCGACAGGGCGCACCGCCATGTAATACATCACGTTTGGTGGAAACTTCGGGTCATCGTCCAGCAAGGTTTGCAGCCGCGTATAAGCCTCATCATCGTCGGGTGGAATGGAGAAATAATGCAGGCGAGCACAAAAACGTTGTAGTGCCCCTTCGTCAATTTTCCCACCATGCAGTTTACGCAGAATGTCACATACAAAATCCAGCCATTGTTCATGCTCGTAGTGGGCAATATCGCAACCCAGTATGATCAGGTGGTCAGGCAGACGCTGTGCGGTTTCCAGATGAAACAATGCTGGAATTAGTTTGCGTCGGCTCAAGTTCCCACCGGCACCGAAAAAAACCAGCGTGCAGGGTTCCAGGGTTTTCATATGGACTATCCTTTCATATGATAAGACTTATATATCCGGCAAGCCGGTATCTGCCACGATGTGATCATAATTTCATGCTGTTACAACAAGTTGTTCAGGTTATTTATCTTGGCAAGTATTGGGTTAGAACTGACTATTGCTGGCCATAATCTCAGGGCTTGCCTGCAACGCGCTCTGCAAAGCACGCCACATCTTTTTCAACAAACTGAAAATCAGCGAAACCGGCATGAGCGCGTTCTCCAGTGTTGTCGGTGTCGGATGCGACGGAGAGTTGGACTAGGCGCGCCTGCTCTGATCCAAACTCAGTAACCATGTCCTTATGTACATCGTGCCGTGCAACGACCCATTTTCCTGCATTAGCAGCACCGGATTCGGCCACTATCATGCGGGTACGGTCGGTATAGGTATTTGGCTTGCGCGTACCGACTGGATAGCGGTTGTCCCACACATAATTGATCGCGGCATCGGGCACCGCATCGCCATAGATACTGCGTGCCAGTTTGAGCTTGACGCGCGTCGCAAAACTCAACGCGGACGCAGGCATGGCAAACGAAACATAAACTCGCGCGGCATAATCATCGCCTTCTTTGGTGGCCATGTCGGCTTTGACCAGCGGGGCATCCACACGCCAGCGCCAGCACAGCACCGGCGTGCGATTCAAGTCGACCTCGACCGGTCGCGCCAGCAGCGCCATACTGCGGTCGGCGGTGGCTTCGATGGCCAACACATTGTCCCATCTAGTGACGCGGTAATGGGTGGGCGGTATTTTTTTATTGAGCTGTATCAATTGCCACGGAGATGGAACGTCCACGGACTCCTGGGTGAAATGATCGAGCCTGACTTCATCGCTCGCTTGAGCCAGCAAAGAGAAAATTGCCCCTATTAGTAGCACTAAGTTTCGTAATGTCATGAGACCTCTGTTTTTCTTAGGAAGTATTTCAAATCCTGCGGCGTATCCACGTCGTGCAACAACTGCCCGACATGCAGCGACCAGCCGAGCTGCCCGATGCGCGCGATGGTGGTGCTGGCAACCGCATTGGTGCTCCACGGCATATCACTGAATAGAACTGTACTGTAGCGCTTGAGTCCCAGCAGCGCATAGCCACCATCGGTGGTGCAATGGATGACCGCATCGTGTACTTGCAATGATTGAGCAGCCTCACGCAGCAAGGTGGCGGACATTTCTACGCAGTCTGTACCAATCAATAAAACTAATCCTGTATTCTCAATAGCACGCTCTGATGCACGCCCCAGTCGCGCACCGAGATCACCCTCGCCTTGATCGGTAATCTCAATGCCAACCGGCAGTGTTATGTCTTGCCAAGCGATATCTTCAATCTTGGGCGTGCTGCATAACTCGACCGTGCCGATGTCAGCGGCCAGTGCTTCCAACAAAGTATTAGACAGCATTTGCTGCGCCAGTTTGGCCGCACCCTCTTCCCCCAGTGCCGGAATCAGGCGCGTCTTGGCGAAACCGGGCTGCGGGGCCTTGGCAAAGATAATGATGCGGGTGGGTGTCATCGGTACAACCTCACCAATTCACCCGCATCCGTGCCGCGCCAATATGCCCAGCGTAAACGCCACATCAGCAAAATGGTGCGCCACACCCCGCGCGCCTCCCAACGCCGACCGGATGTCGTCACACAATGTGCAATGCATGCGGGATGCGAGAACGCCAGCAACCGTTTGCTCAGCTCTACATCCTCCATTAGCGGCTGATCAGGAAACCCCCGCAGGTGCTCGAACACGTCACGCCGCACGAATATCGCCTGATCACCGGTGGCGATTCCGGTCAGGGACGAGCGCCAGTTCATCAAGCGACTAATCACGCGCAACATAATGGGACGACCTGTAATGCAAACATCAAAACGCCCCCAGAAATGCTCTTTACGAGCCAAAACTTGCTCGATGTGGCGAGCAGCGCCCTGCGGCAGACGCGTGTCCGCATGCAAAAATAACAACACGTCACCGCAGGCTTGTGATGCGCCGGCATTCATTTGTTTTGCTCTGCCGCGAGCAGTACACAACATAATGAATCCAGCCATTTCAGGCAGCGTTGCTGATACATCCGCACTACCGCCGTCAACAAATATGATCTCGCAACCGGCTCGCTGGTATGGCAGCAAGTGCGCGAACAATTCCGGCAACTGCTCTGCTTCATTGAGTATCGGCACGATGATGGACAGGTGCATCGCTCAGCCGCGCTTCCAAGCGTGATAGCGGTTCAGCCACGCCAGTACTTTTTGCGGCGCATGAGCGCGTTTCCATTCCCCAGCGGCGTATTTGTTCGCTTCAGCCAGAGTCGGGTAAATGTGGATAGTGCCGAGTATCTTGTTTAGCCCCAGCCCGTGTTTCATGGCCAACACGAACTCAATAAGCAAATCACCAGCGTGCTCACCCACGATGGTGGCACCGAGAATCTTGTCCTTACCAGGCACGGTCAGCACCTTGACAAAGCCGTACGCCGTGCCATCGGCGATGGCGCGATCAAGCTCGTCTATGCCGTACTTCACAACTTCATAAGCGATGCCTTGCTCGCGCGCTTCCAGTTCGTTGAGCCCGACGCGCGCGACTTCCGGATCAATGAAAGTTGACCAAGGCACCACCGAATAATCCGCCTTGAATTTCCAGAAGTCACCAAACAGTGCATTTACTGCCGCATACCATCCTTGGTGGGCGGCGGTATGGGTAAACTGGTAAGGTCCGGCCACATCGCCCGCCGCAAAGATGTTGGGATAAAGGGTTTCTAGATAGTCGTTGGTAACCACTGTGCGCTGGGTTTCAATCCCCAGTTTTTCCAGGCCGTAGCCGGTCAGCCGCGCCACCCGGCCTACCGCGCACAACAGCGCATCGAATTCGATACGACGCAATTTGCCGTCCTGTTCAACCACGATATATTTGTGTCCGTCTTCCTGCTCGCAGCGCACGGCCTTATGGTCGGTCAGCACGTCCACCCCATCTGCGGTGAGCGACGCGCGTGCCAACTCAGAGACTTCACTGTCTTCGCGAGCCATGATGCGCAGCCCCTTCTGGATCTGGGTGACGTGCGAGCCCAATCGCGCGAAACTTTGTGCCAATTCACAACCGATCGGTCCGCCGCCCAGCACCACCAGGCGCGCAGGTGCTGCGTCCAACTTGGCGAATGCTTCCCACAGCGTATCGCTAGTAACGTAGCCCACCTCATCCAAACCGGGCAGCGGCGGCACGAAAGGCTGCGCTCCGGTGGCAATGATAATGCTGCGCGTAGTGAGCAATTGTGTTGTGCCATCGTTCAATTTTATTTCCACTGTCCACGGGTCGATAATGCGCGCATAACCTTGCAGCACTTCCACGCCCAGGCCAGTATAGCGTTCCTCACTGTCGTGCGGCGCCACGTTGCGGATGACCTCATGCACACGCGCCATTACTTTTCGAAAACTGAACTTTGCTTCGTTCGCTTCCAGCCCATAATGATCGGCGTGACGTATTTGATGCGCCAGCTTGGCACTTCTGATCAATGCCTTGCTGGGCACGCAGCCGTAATTGAGGCAATCGCCCCCCATCTTGTTCGCCTCAATCAGCGTCACCTTGGCCTTGACTGCCGACGCGATGTAGGCGGACACCAGCCCACCCGCTCCGCCGCCAATCACGATCAGATTGCGGTCGAATCGTGCCGGGAGATTCCATTTGGCATAAACGCGGCGGCGTTGCAGCCAAGCCGTGATTTTTTTGGCGATCATAGGGAAAACTCCCAACAGTACAAACGAAAACAATAATCCCGGCGACAGGATGCCGGCCAGACTTTGCAATTGCGCGAGTTGTGTCCCCGCATTCACGAACACCAATGTACCCGCCAGCATCCCCACCTGGCTGACCCAATAGAAGGTGCGGGTGCGCATCGGCGTGAGACCCATTAGCAGGTTGACGAGAAAAAATGGAAACACGGGAATCAAGCGCAGGGTAAACAAATACAGCGCTCCATCTTTGGCTATGCCGTTGTTAATTGCTTTCAACTTGTCGCCGAAGCGTTGCTGCACAGTGTCGCGAAACACAAAGCGCGAGGCGAGGAAAGCCAGCGTCGCGCCGATGCTGGAAGCGAATGACACCAACAGCGTACCCATTAACAACCCAAACAACGCACCCATGGCCAAGGTCATGACCAATGCGCCCGGCAAAGAAAGCGCGGCGACGATTACATACAACGCAAAACTGACTGCCGCGACCAACCAGGGCGACTGCGCCTTGAGCGCAGCAAAATCATGCTGGCTCTGCTTGAGCGATTCCAGCGTCAAAAACCGCTCCAGATCGAAGGCAAAGAAGCTGACGACCAGCACGAGAATCAGCAGAGCGAGCAACGCGCGCTTCATATTGCAAGGCTTTCTTCTTCTTTTAAAGCGCCGCCACAACTGCTGCCCTGTCCAGCAGTGCAGCCGTAGCAATGGCCGGCAACATGAATCGGATGATCCTGCAAGTCTTGCAGCAGCAGATCACGCAGATGCGGACGACCCTGGCCGGAGATTGCCAGTTCCAACTGCTGGTTGAAATCGCAGTCGTAGAGGAATCCCTGCCAATCCACGCTGACCAGGTTGCGACACATCACCGTGTCGAGATTGGCAGCGGCGAAATTTTCTTTAAGTAGGCGCAGGTAGTCGTTGAACTGGCCTTTGGAGACCAACATTGAACCGAAACGCTGGATCGGCATATTGGTGATGACAAACAGCTGGTTGAACACGATGCCAAAATGCTCGAACAATTCGCGCTGGTAATCTGCTTGCAACGCAGTTTGATCTGGCGGCAGCGAAGCGCCCTGCGGATTGAACACCAGGTTCAGCGTCAGGCCGCTGTCAGACTGTCCGTAACCCAGCGCATTAAGTTTTTGCAGTGCGACGATACTCTTATCGAACGTGCCCTTGCCGCGCTGCTTGTCCACATTGTCCAGCGAATAACAAGGCAGCGAGGCGACGATCTCGACCCGCTGCGCGGCAAGAAATTCGGCGAGATCTTCCTGTCCCGGCTCGAACAGAATGGTGAGATTGCAACGGTCAATCACTTTGCGGCCTTGCGCGCGAGCGGCACACACCAGATCGCGAAACCCCTCATGCAATTCTGGTGCGCCGCCAGTCAGATCGAGCGTATGCAAGTCGCGCGCCGCCAACACCTGTGGAATCAGCGCCAGCGTATCACTATCCATCATCTCGGTACGATTCGGTCCGGCATTCACATGGCAATGCACGCAAGTCTGGTTGCACTTGTAACCCAGATTGACTTGTAGAATTTCCAGCGTACGACGACGCAATGCGGGGAATTCAGTGGCTTGTAGCAAAGGCAAAGTGGCGTGCATGATTTACTCCTGTTAAATATATTATCCGTAGCAACTTTACCAGATGGACAATGTGATACTGTTCCTGAGTGTTAGTCGTTATAGAAACCAGATTACTTACAAAATAAAACTTTGTAACCCGGTTGGGGTGCATGAAATGAAGCCCAACCTCTCAGGTTGTGGATGAACAGATGTGTTACCGATGTATCGCTGCAGCAGCGGCACACACATAAGGCCGGGTTCTCGCGGCGACTAAAAAGATAAAAACATTCGTGCCTGCCACCAGGGACAAGCTTGAATGGGATGTTGGGCTTCATTTCATTCAGCACAATCTACCAGGCTGTCCGACTTTTCTTGTTAGCATCTCAGTCTCTGCTCACCATCATTCCGGTTGACTACATCGATTGCCCAGCTAATTTTTTTCTGTTCATTACCTCGTTCACAGTACCCGCTGCAATGTGTTGAACCAAGTTGTAGAAAATAATCGGCACCATTACATTGGGATAAGAAGATAGTGCCAGTGATGCCAACACCAATCCGGTTCCGTTATTATTCATGCCCAATCCGAACATTAGTGAGATGCGCTCAGTACGGTCTAACTTGAATAAGCGGCTCAAGCCATACCCAGCAGCAAACATGATTAAACATAATCCTGCGGAAATAACTAATGTGACGGCTAGAAAATCATAGTCACGATCAGCTATAGCTTGCGGTAGAGATACTGCAGCATTGGAATAATTCAACAGCAACAAAACAATGCTATTGATGAACTTCAGATATGGCATTCCTCCCTCTAACCAACCATCGCTAACTATCAAACGCACTGCAATGCCCAGTAATGAGGGTAGAACCACCCAAAGTCCTAGAAATGCACCTGAACCGTATACTGATAAGCCCTGCAAGACCTTCTCGAAATCCTCCGAGGCCATCTCACCAAAAATGTTAAACGCTACCGGAGTAATTAAGGGGCTCAGAATCGTAGAGAAAAAAACCAATCCCAAACTTAGAGCCAAATTACCATTGGCGTTTTGAGCCCAAGCGGTCGAACCCCCAGCGATTGGCATAGCGGCAACCAATGCTAGACCCACTAGTATATGTTGGGCTTCTAGCGGCTCAGACCATAGCCCCATCAAGACCGTTACGCCAAAAATATAGACGATGGGGATAGACATATTCGCTGCTAGTCCGGCCAGCAATACGCTTTTTCTTTGTAAAATATTTTTTAAGTGAGCTATTTTCAACCCTAGACCAGCATTGAACATGAGTATGGCGAGCATAATCATCAGCAACGATACATTTGTTTTTTGCTGGTAGATAGCGATCTCGCCGAAAGAAACACTTCTTATCCAGAGCCCTGGAACTGGCAAAATAACGGCAATGATATATGCGCCAATCAAGAACCAGAGCAAATGACGGTTGAGGAATTGAGTTGACGAAATAAGATTCAATTTATGTTATCCAATATCATTAAATGCACATAGGCTAGCTTGTTTTTCTATGTCCTACAAATAGTCTTGGCAATGACGTTTCTGAGGAATGCCCGTAATCGCCTTTCAGCAAGATTTATTTCATAAATTTAAATTGTATTGAGCTAACTCTACTGACTTAATCAAGTATTTAATTTTGCCCACATTATGTGGTCATATTACACGACAGCAACCCTGCGGCTGCCGGATGGTTTATACATTGATTATTCGGACTCGAGCGGTTGCTGCTTGTTGTGAAATTTAACATCTGACCTAAAATGACCATCAAGCGCTACCGAAGATAGATGCGGTCATTATCCAATAATGCAAGCTTGGTTGCCCCCGACCTCACTGATATCAACTCCGTGCAGAATGCGAGCACCAATATTTTCCTTTATCACCCTCTTTCCATAAACTGCTCAAGATGCGCAAGGAAGGCGCGCGTCTTGGCGGGCAGGTAGCGGCGCATGGGCATCACGGCCCAGGCGGGCACGGCGGGTAGGCACCATTTCGGTAATACCCGCACCAAACGTTGGTGACGCACGTCCTCTGCCACAAATCGATCCGGTAACGCACCAATGCCCGCACCATCCAGCAAAAGCTGTTGGATCATGTCGGGTGAATTCAGGGTGAGACGTCCGGGTGGAACTCCTTCCCAAATAGCCTTCCCATCTATGAGTTTCAAAGGGATTGCGCTTCCTCGTGCCGAGAGTAAACGAACCGACGTATGACGTTCCAACTCATCAGGATGCTGTGGTGCAGAATGAAGTGCGAGATAGATGGGGCTGGCGTACAGGCCGAAACCAAGCGCGTCTATCTTGCGCGCCACTAGTGTGAAATCGTTTTCCAGCACCCCCATGCGAATGGCAAGATCGAAGCGTTCGCCGATCAGATCAACGCGCCGCGAAGATAGGTCGAGATCAAGCTGTATTTCGGGATAGGTTTCGATGAAGGTGGCGATGGCGCGCGAGAAATGTTGCTTGGCATAGTCACCCGGCATGGAGACGCGCAATCGTCCGCGCGGCTGCACATCCTGACTGCGCACGAAATCTTGCGTGGTAGCGACCTCTTCTGCGACGCGTCGGCAATGATCAAGAAATTCCTGTCCAAAGTCGGTGAGTGTGAGGCGACGAGTCGTGCGCAATAGTAGCCGTTGCCCAAGTGCTGCTTCAAGATTTGTTAAGCGGCGAGAGACCGTCGCTTTAGGCATG
>JBKJQT010000175.1:0-5778 GCA_046593855.1 Candidatus Nitrotoga sp.
AAAGTTACTAAATTTTATGTGTTCCATCGAGGTGGCTACCTGATAGATGTGGGCTACGAAATCGAAAACCTTGGAACCAGTCCGCTTTCCCCATCTGCTTATTTTCAGTTGGTGCGCGACAAATCTTCACCTGAAGGTGCATCAATGTTTTTGCCCACATACACTGGCACTGCGATTTATACAGAGAAGGAAAAATTTCAGAAAGTCGGTTTTCCCGATATTGAGAATGGCAAAGCTAAGCATTCTCAAAGTGCTGACAATGGTTGGGTAGGGATGTTGCAACATTATTTTGTAGCGGCATGGTTACCTAAAGATAAGATACAGCGAGAGTTTTATACCAGGCACTTAGAAAATGAGCTTTATTCGGTAGGGGTAATCTTACCAATAGCAGCCATTGCACCAGGCCAGAGTGCAAAGATTAGTGTGCCACTTTATGCTGGTCCAGCTCAAACCTCGCTGGATGAAATTGCACCTGGATTAGGGTTAACAGTAGATTATGGCTGGCTGACAATCATTTCCACCCCACTGTTCTGGCTGCTTTTCTACCTGTACGGCTGGGTATCCAACTGGGGAATAGCCATTATCTTGTTGACTGTTTTTATTAAGTTATTATTTTTTCCATTGTCTGCGGCCAGTTATCGCTCCATGGGAAAAATGCGTGTAGTGGCCCCCAAGCTGGAGAAAATTAAGCAGCAATATGGCGATGACCGCGAGCGCCTGCATAAAGCTATGATGGAATTGTATAAGAAGGAAAAAATTAATCCGCTTGGGGGTTGTTTGCCGATGTTAGTGCAGATACCAGTATTTATCGCACTATATTGGGCTATTCTTGCAAGTGTCGAATTACGTTATGCCCCGTTTTTCGGCTGGATTACCGATTTGTCAGTGCCTGATCCCTATTATGTTTTACCGTTAATCATGGGTGCTTCCATGATAGTCCAAAGTAAGTTAAACCCAGTTCCACCCGACCCGTTACAGGCCAAGCTTATGAAAGTATTGCCTGTTGTATTTAGCGTGGTATTTTTCTTCTTTCCGGCCGGGCTGGTACTGTACTCCATTGTAAATAATATACTTTCCATAGTTCAACAGTGGTACATCACGCGTGGACTGGAGGCTAATGTCAAAGGCGCTGTTAAAGCCTGATGTTATTGCCGCAATCGCCACTCCTCATGGACAAGGTGGTATCGGCGTGGTCAGGTTGTCCGGGCATGAACTTTCCTTATTGGCACTAACTCTGTTAGGAAAACTACCTGTGCCGCGACGCGCGACGTATGCTTCATTTCTGGATGCGCAAGGGCAGGCTATGGATCAGGGTATCGCTCTGTTCTTTCCTGCCCCCCACTCTTATACCGGCGAAGATATTTTAGAATTGCAAGGGCACGGCGGCACAGCCATACTGCAATTGGTGTTGCAGCGCTGTCTTGAAATTGGAGCTCGCCTCGCCCAGCCGGGTGAATTTACACAGCGTGCATTTTTAAATGAAAAACTTGATTTGGCGCAAGCAGAAAGCGTAGCCGACCTGATAGCCGCGACCACTAGTCAAGCTGCGCGTAGTGCCATGCGTTCGTTACAAGGCGAGTTTTCCCAGGCAATTCATCACTTAGTGGACGGATTAGTTTCGTTACGCATGTTGATCGAAGCCATGTTGGATTTTCCGGAAGAAGAGATTGATGCTTTAAATGTCACGCAACGTGATACACGGTTAGTCGTATTGCATGCAGAATTAGAAAAGATTTTGAGTTTGGCACAACAGGGGAGCCTGTTGCGAGAAGGTGCGGATATTGTGCTGGTCGGTCAGCCTAATGTCGGCAAGTCGAGTCTACTCAATCGTTTGAGCGGGGAGGATGTCGCGTTAGTTAGTGAATTCCCAGGCACTACGCGCGATCTTATTAGCCGATCTATTCAGATCGGGGGTGTGCCGTTGCATATTATAGATACGGCGGGCTTACGCGAGGCAGAGGATGCAGTGGAACAGATGGGAATTGCGCGTACATACGAAGCGCTAAAAAAGGCTGGTGCTATCTTGCTTCTTTTGGATGCCAGCCATGGCATGACTGAGGGTGACCAGAAAATTTTAGACGCGTTGCCGTATGAAATTCCGCGATTACATGTCTTTAATAAAGTTGACTTGCTTGCTCAGTATGCATATGTAAAAGAGCAAGATGACGAATGTCACATTTATCTATCTGCCAAAACAGGCGATGGGCTTGAGCTCCTGCGTAATAAGTTGCTGTCACTACTTGGTTGGCATCAAGAAGCAGGCATATTCATGGCACGTGAACGCCATGTTCATGCGTTATTGGGCGCGCGTGATCATTTGCAGCGGGCAGCAGGGGAAATAAATCGTCCAGAACTTTGTGCGGAAGAGCTGAGACTTGCTCAAGAAAAACTAAATTCCATTACGGGTGAGTTTAGTGCAGATGATCTGCTTGGTGAAATATTCAGCCGGTTTTGCATCGGAAAATAAAAATTAAAGATTAACCTTGTAAGTGTGGCGAAACCTATTTAGGTATATTATTTTTCTTGCTTGGCCTGCGCCAGCTCGGTAGAGTAATTTGTTTGGCACGCGACAGGGTCAATTCACCTTCCGGCGCATCGCTCGTAATGGTGGAACCTGCGCCTATGGTAGCACCACGTCCGATTTTTACGGGTGCTACCAGCTGCGAATTTGAGCCGATAAAAACATCATCCTCGATGATTGTGCGATGTTTGTTAGCACCATCATAATTGCAGGTGATAGTTCCTGCGCCTATGTTGACGCGGCTACCAACGCTGCTGTCGCCAATATAGCTTAAGTGGTTAGCCTTGCTACTGGCGGCAATTTCACTGTTTTTCACCTCGACAAAGTTTCCAATGTGCACTTCGTTATGTAATTTGCTGCCGGGTCGCAGGCGGGCATAAGGACCAATACGGCAGTTGTCGCCGATCGTTACTTGATCAATATGGCTATAGGATTCGATGTAGGTGTGGACGCCAATGTGAGTATTTTTTATAACGCTGTAAGCGCCTATTCGCACGCCATTTCCCAGATAAACCTCGCCTTCGAAGATGCAGCCAACATCAATTTCAACATCACGTCCGCATACCAGTTTGCCCCGCACATCAAGGCGCGCAGGATCAGCCAAGGTAACCCCCTTCACCAATAACTGGTGCGCCTGTTCATATTGCCAGGTACGTTCCAGTTCGGCCAGTTGTGCTTTGCTGTTGATACCCACCACTTCCCACTCATGGGCAGGTTGTACCGTGTGCACAGCAACGCCCTGCGCTACGGCCATGGCGACGATGTCGGTCAGATAGTATTCACCTTGAGCATTTTCATTGCGCAATTTTGACAACCAGTTACGCAGTAGATGAGTTGGAACGGCAAGGATGCCCGTATTTACTTCGCAGATGGTGCGTTGCTCTGTAGTGGTATCCTTTTCCTCCACAATGCAGCTTACGTGGCCTGTGCTATCGCGCACGATACGTCCGTAACCCGCGGGGTTATTAAGGTGAACGGTGAGCAGAGTGAGTGCTTGTTTCGCAACCAACATTTTTTCCAACGTGCCAGGCTGAATAAGCGGCACGTCACCATACAGCACCAGCGTCAAGGTATCATCATTCAAGTGTGGAAGTGCTTGCTGTACCGCATGGCCAGTCCCGAGCTGAGGCTCCTGCAAAACAAAATTAGCCTTATACTTCGCCATCGCCTGCGGCACCGCTTCGCCTCCATGGCCATATACCACGCAGGTTATACCGGTAGCAAATTGGACAGCGGTATCGAGTACATGTTGCAATAGTGGACGACCAGCCAAGAAATGCAGCACCTTTGGTTTATCCGAGTGCATGCGCTGTCCCCTGCCAGCAGCAAGAATGACAATATTGAGCGTAGTCATGTTGTATGCGATATAAAATTTGATAAAGAAGTATAAACAAAAAAAGCGGCCTAAGCCGCTTTCATTTGCGCATTACGTTAACCTAATAGACTTAGTGTGGTTGTTGCTTGCGCATTTTCTGAATTGCTTGCAATTGGGCAAGCGCTTCAGATAGCTCAGCTTGTGCTTTAGCGTAGTCAATATCAGAAGCACGGTTCTTCATTGCTTCTTCCGCTGCATGCTTAGCTTCGAGCGAGCGCGCTTCATCCAAGTCTGCACCGCGAATGGCGGTATCAGCTAAAATTGTAACCACGCTGGGCTGCACTTCCAGCATTCCGCCAGAAACGTAAATCAGCATAAATTCGTTTTGATTCGGTAGTTTGAGGCGTACCGAACCAGGTTTAATGCGCGTTAGTAGGGGTGCATGACGTGGATAAATTCCTAGTTCGCCCATTTCACCGGGAACGACAACCATTTCTACCAGGCCAGAGAAAATGGACTCTTCTGCGCTCACCACGTCAACATGAACAGTCATTGCCATATTTTTCCTTATTAATTAAACGCTTGGTTCAATTACAGCGTTTAATTTTACTGAAGAGTCTTGGCTTTTTCAATCGCTTCATCAATAGTACCGACCATATAGAACGCCTGCTCAGGCAGGTGGTCGTAGTCGCCATTAACAATTCCCTTAAAGCCCTTGATCGTTTCCTTTAGCGTCACATATTTCCCAGGGCTACCGGTAAACACTTCAGCCACATGAAAAGGTTGTGACAAGAAACGTTGAATCTTACGTGCACGCGCCACTGCCAGCTTATCTTCGGGCGCCAGTTCGTCCATGCCTAGAATCGCGATAATGTCGCGTAATTCTTTGTAGCGTTGTAACGTCTGTTGTACGCTCCGAGCAACGTTGTAATGTTCTTCACCTACTACTAAGGGATCAAGCTGGCGCGAGGTTGAGTCCAACGGATCCACAGCGGGGTAAATACCTAACGAAGCGATGTCGCGTGACAGCACCACGGTGGAATCCAAGTGAAGGAAGGTTGTCGCAGGGGATGGGTCAGTCAAGTCATCTGCCGGTACATACACAGCCTGAATCGAGGTAATCGAGCCAGTTTTAGTTGAGGTAATACGTTCTTGTAAGCGCCCCATTTCTTCTGCCAGCGTTGGCTGATAACCTACCGCTGAAGGCATACGCCCCAACAGAGCAGAGACTTCGGTACCCGCTAGTGTGAAACGATAAATGTTGTCTACGAAAAATAGGACGTCGCGACCTTCATCGCGGAAATATTCCGCCATAGTCAGTCCAGACAGCGCCACGCGTAGACGATTGCCTGGAGGCTCGTTCATCTGGCCGAATACCATTGCTACTTTGGACTCTGGCAGATTATCCAACTGGATGACACCCGCTTCCGACATTTCATGATAAAAGTCATTTCCTTCACGGGTACGTTCACCCACACCGGCGAAAACGGACAAACCGGAATGCTGCTTCGCAATATTATTAATGAGTTCTAGCATATTCACGGTCTTGCCAACACCTGCACCACCGAATAGACCCACCTTGCCGCCTTTAGCAAAGGGGCACACCAAGTCAATCACCTTAATTCCAGTTTCCAATAAGTCGACCGATGGAGATAGCTCCTCGAATTTGGGGGCCTTTTGGTGAATAGAGCGACGCTCCATGCACTTAATTTCACCCACCTCATCGATAGGCCGTCCCAACACATCCATAATACGTCCCAAAGTACCATGGCCAACAGGCACAGTAATCTGGTTACCAGTATTGACCACGCCCATTCCGCGACGCAGGCCGTCGGAGGAACCCATAGCAATGGTGCGCACCACGCCGTCGCCAATTTGCTGCTGTACTTCCAAGGTCAGGCCTTTTTCAGCAACAGAGCTGCCATCGTCCTGTACTACCAGC
>JBKJQT010000108.1:0-5159 GCA_046593855.1 Candidatus Nitrotoga sp.
CGTATCGGTGACGGTGAACTTGATAGCCCCAATCGCCATGGAAGAAGGTCTGCGTTTCGCGATACGTGAAGGCGGTCGCACCGTCGGTGCCGGTGTGGTGGCAAAGGTGATTGAGTAGCCTTGGCAAGGAGGGCTGCAGATGGCGGACTTTGCCTTGTTAACTTGCTTCCCGTTTAAAAAATTAGGCCAGTAGCTCAATTGGTAGAGTATCGGTCTCCAAAACCGAGGGTTGGGGGTTCGAAACCCTCCTGGCCTGCCAGTTAAATGATCAGAAAAGACGGACAGATTACGCATGGCGGATAAAATTAAATTGGTTGTCGCGTTCATGTTCGTTGCGGCGGGCATTGCGGGGTTTTATGCTTTGCACGAAAGCGCTGCGGTTGTGAAACTTGCAGCAATATTGTTTGGATTTTTGTTGGCTGCTGCTGTAGCTTGGACGACCGAACCAGGTAAGCGTCTATTTGCGTTTGGTGCAGAATCTGTGGCGGAAGCCAAGCGCGTCGTATGGCCGTCGCGCAAAGAAACAGTGCAGACTACAGGAGTTGTGCTCCTTTTTGCGGTTGTAATGGCGCTATTTTTGTGGGCAGTCGATACCAGCTTGTTGTTGGTGGTTAATAAATTAATGGGGCGTGAATAATGTCCAAGCGTTGGTATGTGGTTCATACGTACTCTCAGTTTGAGAAATTCGTGCAGCGCGCATTGCCAGAGCGCATTCAACGCGCGGGTTTGGAAGATCAGTTCGGTCAGATTCTGGTTCCGGTGGAAGAGGTCGTGGAGCTGAAGTTGGGTCAGAAGAGTATCAGCGAGCGTAAATTTTTCCCGGGCTATGTGCTGGTTGAGATGGAAATGACCGACGAAAGCTGGCATCTTGTTAAAAGTACTCCTAAAGTTACTGGATTTTTGGGTGGTTCGGCAATGAAGCCTACTCCAATTAGCGAGAAAGAAGTGCAAAATATAATGCACCAGATGCAGGCCGGGGTGGAAAAGCCGAGACCCAAGGTGCTATTTGAAGTTGGTGAAGCGGTGCGTGTCAAGGATGGTCCATTCACTGATTTCCACGGTATGGTGGAAAACGTCAATTATGATAAGAATAAGTTGCGGGTGGCAGTGACCATTTTTGGTCGCTCAACACCTGTGGAGCTGGATTTCGGTCAAGTTGAGAAAGCTTAGAGCGGAGGGTTGAGGATGAATGGAGAAGAGAAAACCGATTACGGGGACCCTTACTCTAGTTCTTCTTTCTCCTTTCTCTATTAATCGGGGAGAGCGCAATAGCGTTCGTTTGAACCCATAAGGAGAGTGTTATGGCAAAGAAAATTATAGGTTTTATCAAGTTGCAAGTTCCTGCCGGCAAGGCAAATCCTAGCCCACCTATCGGTCCGGCGCTGGGCCAGCGTGGGCTGAATATCATGGAGTTCTGCAAGGCTTTTAATGCACAGACTCAGGGTGTGGAACCGGGTTTGCCAATTCCGGTGGTAATTACAGCTTTTGCAGACAAGAGTTTCACTTTTATTATGAAAACTCCACCTGCGACCATTCTGATTAAGAAGGCAGCTGGTTTGCAGAAGGGCAGTCCCAGGCCACTCACAGAAAAGGTTGGTAAGTTGACCCGTAAACAGGCAGAAGAAATTGCAACAACCAAGATGCCCGATCTGACCGCTACCGACATGGATGCTGCGGTGCGCACTATTGCTGGTAGCGCGCGCAGTATGGGTATTGTTGTGGAGGGAGTATAACATGGCACATATTTCTAAGCGTTATAAGGCGTTGGTTGCCAAAGTTGATCGTAATAAGCTGTATTCTATGAATGAGGCGCTGAATTTGGCAAAAGAAACTGCTAAGGCCAAGTTCGATGAGTCTATCGACATCGCAATCAATTTGGGTATTGATGCACGCAAGTCCGATCAATTAGTGCGTGGCGCGGTGGTGTTACCCAAGGGAACTGGCAAGACTGTGCGCATCGCTGTGTTTGCTCAAGGTGTCAAGGCTGAGGAAGCCAAATCGGCTGGTGCGGATGTAGTAGGCTTTGAGGACTTGGCGGAAAGTATCAAGGCTGGCAATATGGATTTTGATGTGGTGATAGCCTCTCCTGATGCTATGCGTATTGTTGGCCAATTAGGCCAAATTCTTGGTCCACGTGGTTTGATGCCTAATCCTAAAGTGGGTACAGTTTCTGTTGATGTGGCGGGTGCCGTTAGAAACGCTAAGGCTGGTCAAGTACAGTACCGCACCGATAAGAATGGTGTTGTCCAGTGCACCATTGGGCGAGCTTCGTTTGAGCCGGAAGCACTGCGTGAAAATTTGTTGGCGTTGGTTGATGCCTTAAATAAGGCTAGACCCGCTGCCGCTAAGGGCGTGTACCTAAAGAAAATCTCTGTCTCCAGTACCATGGGTGTCGGTATTCACATTGAGCAAGCCAGTTTGGCGGGATAGTTCTGTTTGTTCTTGACCATAAGTTATGAAAGTACGGTGGTTGTCTTTTACGGCAATCGAAAGTTAGAGAGTGGCACAATTACAAATTGTGCGGCATGATTGGTGAGTTTGTCATGCCGTTTACAGACTTTGAGCTGCTGGTTTATTGGCAGATTGTCAAAGACCGTAGGTACCCAATTCGGGTTTAATAAAGGGGCAATATGGCGGCAACAAGATCAAGGGTGCCGCTCCTGTTCTCTGATACCTACGTAGATGGTGTGCCCACGAGCAGGAGTAATGTTATTTTCCCGGCTTAAGGACGCAGTTGTTAACAATGGATCGCTGGGCCTCGGTTTGGTGTTCCAATTGAAGATGGAGAATGATTTGGGTCTTAATCTGCAAGAAAAACAAGCAATAGTAGCTGAAGTTAACGAACAAGTGACGCAGGCTCAGACTATAGTCTTGGCAGAGTATCGTGGCATTGCAGTCAGTGACATTACCAAGTTACGTGCCACTGCGCGGAAGTCTGGGGTGTACTTTCGTGTTTTAAAAAACACATTGGCGCGTCGTGCTGTACAGGGCACTCCGTTTGAGGTTTTGGCGGAAAAAATGGTTGGTCCGCTAATCTACAGTATTAGTGCCGATCCTGTAGCAGCAGCGAAAATAGTGCATGAATTTGCCAAGACAAACGGCAAGTTGGTAATCAAGGCAGGTGCAATGGTTGGTTCTTTGATGTCTGCGGAGCAGGTTGCTGTGCTGGCCGCTATCCCGAGCCGGAATGAGTTGATCGCACGTTTGATGGCGACCATGAATGCTGCAACCAGCACTTTCGTGCGTGGCTTGGCTGCTATCCGCGATAAGAAGGAAGCCGAAACGGCTGCCGCTTGACGCTCTTATCAAATTTTTTGAATTAACATTTAGGAGAGTAATATGGCTGTTAATAAGGCTGACATTCTGGACGCAATTGCACAAATGACCGTGTTGGAGTTGTCTGCATTGATCAAGGAAATGGAAGAGAAATTTGGCGTGTCCGCTGCTGCGGTGGCAGTTGCTGCGCCAGCTGCCGCTGATGCTGCTGCCGCGGTTGAGCAAACTGAATTTGCTGTGATATTAAGTTCTGCGGGTGCAAGCAAGGTAAACGTGATCAAAGTGGTTCGCACGATTACCGGTCTTGGACTGAAAGAAGCTAAGGATTTGGTGGACGGTGCACCGAAGGCAGTGAAAGAAGGCGTGAACAAGGCTGACGCTGACGCTATCTTGAAGCAATTGATCGAGGCTGGCGCAACTGCTGAAATCAAGTAATTATTGTGCGCGTCGAAAGGCTGACGGATGCCCGCCAGCCTTTTGCCGTTTTAAGAAGATAACGGACAGCAAGCTACAAAATGTTTTTTGTTCATTGTCTTTTCCCTCGGTCGTGGAGATATCATGAGTTATTCTTTTACTGAAAAAAAACGTATTCGTAAAAGTTTTGCGAAACGTATCGGTGCTTTGCCGATACCATTTTTGCTGTCCACGCAACTAGAATCTTACAGTGCTTTTCTTCAGGCCGAGCAGTTGCCTGAGCAGCGCATTAACGATGGCTTGCAGGCAGCATTCCATTCGATTTTTCCGATTGAGAGCCATAATAAATATGCGCGTCTTGACTTTGTTAGCTACAACTTGGGTATGCCGCCCTTCGATGTGAAGGAGTGCCAGCAACGCGGTCTAACTTATGCTTCCCCAATACGTGCTCGTGTCCGCCTGACCTTATTCGATAAGGAGGTATCCAAACCGACCGTCGTGAAGGAAGTAAAAGAGCAGGAAGTATATATGGGTGAAATACCCCTTATGACCAATACTGGTTCATTCGTTATTAATGGCACCGAGCGCGTTATCGTATCGCAATTGCATCGTTCACCTGGCGTGTTCTTTGAGCATGATCGCGGCAAGACGCATAGCTCCGGCAAACTGCTATTTTCTGCGCGCATTATTCCCTATCGCGGCTCGTGGCTGGATTTTGAGTTCGATGCTAAAGATTACGTCTATTTCCGTATAGACCGTCGTCGTAAAATGCCGGTCACTATTTTATTGAAGTCATTGGGTTATACGCCAGAGCAGATACTGGCGGCATTTTTTGAATTCGATACGTTTCACCTTGGAAAAAAGGGCATCCAGTTTGAGGTGGTGCCAGAACGGCTACGCGGTGAAGTAGCACGCTTTGATATCTTGGATAAAAGTGGCAAAGTGATCGTGGCCGGTGGCAAGCGTATTACTGTGCGTCATATCCGTGAAATACAGGAAGCTGGTATTGACAAGTTGGCGGTAGGAGAAGAGTTCTTGTTCGAACGCGTGCTATCACATAACGTAATAGATAAGGATAGTGGTGAAATTATCGCCAATGCCAACGATGAGATCACTGAAACACTGCTGGCCAAGTTGCACGCGGCTGGAGAGAAAAAAATTCGCACGCTATACACCAATAGTCTGGATCAAGGCGGTTATATTTCGCAGACTCTGCGTGCTGATGAGACCACTGACCAGTGGACAGCGCGAGTTGCTATTTATCGTATGATTCGTCCCGGAGAGCCGCCTACAGAGGACGCGGTGGAGAATCTATTTAACGGCCTATTTTTTGCTGAAGAACGATACAACTTATCGGTTGTGGGGCGTATGAAATTCAACCGCCGTATCGGGTCGGATGAGCTGACAGGTTCAGTCACGCTATCTAATGAAGATATCGTGGCGGTAATCAAGATCATGGTCGAGTTGCG
>JBKJQT010000023.1:0-2698 GCA_046593855.1 Candidatus Nitrotoga sp.
CAATTCCACCTTCAACGTCTTGCCCAGCACCGCCGCTGCACTGGCCAGCGTAGTCAGTGTGAGGTTGGTGTCGTTCTCGTCCAGCAGGCGGTTTAGGCGGCGCGGCTGGTGTGCATCTTTTTCGCCATCTCTGTTTTGTTCAGGTTTTGCGTTTTCATTTTCTGTCCGATCTGCCACGCGATGACACGCTTGACGGCGACTGCGGTCGCTTCATTCAGCGTGGCGTTCTCGGTGAGGAATTCATCGAAGCTGCTGCCGATATTTTTCTTGCTCATACTCTTCTCCTTAATTGTTTCAATCGCTCTTTCGCCAGATCGAGATCGGGCTTGGGCATCTTTTGCTGTTTCTTGATGAAGCCGTGTAGCAACACCATGATATTTACTTAGAGCGCGAAGAGTATCCGCGTGATGCGCCTCTCCAGCCTGATACGCACTGCCCATTTTTCGCCACCGAGATGTGCTACTAGCGGCATGCCGAGTGGCCAGCAAATTACACGGTCTTCACTTCTTCGCCTATGGTTTTCTTTTCTGTTGCCGACAGCGACCGCAGCCATTCGCGTACCGGTTCATTGTCGGCATCCGTTTTGAAGAATATAACGTCCACGGTTGGCGTGGCCATGTTGCATGGCGTACCAATTTTGGTTCACCATAGCAAACTTATCTTTAGGACAAACAATCAGGGACAGTTACGATTGATTGCCAATAGATCTAAGCTTCGCCAGCTTTCAGTTTTTCCCTACATTGATATGCGTAACATATCACGTTACAATCCCCTTCCATGATAAAGAGCTTTTCGCACAAAGGTATCAAGACTTTTTTTGAGAAAGGCTCCAAGGCTGGTATTCAGGCAGCACATGCACCGCGTTTACGATTGCAATTGGCCGCATTGAATCGCGCAAAAGCACCTGCCGACATGGGCGTGCCCAACTGGGGGGTGCATGCGCTCAAGGGAAATCTGACTGGCCACTGGGCAATCACGGTTAATGGAAACTGGCGCATCACTTTTCGATTTGAGAATGGCGATGCGCTGTTGGTGAATTATCAGGACTATCACTGAGAGGTAAAAAATGGCAACCATGCACAACCCGCCGCACCCCGGCGAAATCTTGCGCGAATGGCTGGGTGAAATGAGCGTGACCGATGCGGCTCAGCATCTCGGTGTGGCACGCGCTACGCTTTCCCGCATATTGAACCGTTCTTCCGGTATCTCGGCGGATATGGCATTACGCCTTCAGGCCGCATTAGGCACCAGCCCTGAAATGTGGATGGGGTTGCAGGATGATTATGAGCTTTGGCTGGCATCCAAGGTGAAACGTCCACGCATCGCTCCTTTAGCTTTGGAAGCGTAATTATCGAAAAAACCTGCATCGCCGGGATCTTGCTGTTGTTCTTTAAAAAACCGTTCGTAGCGGAGTAGAAACTCTATTCGTACCAGACCAATAAATTTGTATTCATGACCCAGGAAGCTTTATGCCGATCACCTCTGAAGACCGCGCCCACGCGCAAGATTTGCTGAACTTCATCGACGCCAGTCCCAGCCCGTGGCATGCCGTGCAATCCATTACGCAACGCTTGCAGGCAAAGGGTTTTGTTCAACTGCAGGAGAAACTGCGCTGGAAACTGGAAACCGGCAAAGGTTATTACGTGGTGCGGGGTGCATCGTTGATCGCTTTCAGGATCGGGCAGCAGGCTTTGCCTGAAACCGGCTTTCGCATGATAGGCGCGCACACCGATTCTCCCGGTTTACGCCTCAAGACCAATGCGGCACATGCCAGTGACGGCTTGGTGCGTCTGGGTGTGGAGATATACGGCGGGCCGATACTGGCCACCTTTACTGACCGTGACCTGAGCCTGGCCGGACGAGTGAATGTCCGCACGGCACAGGGTTTTGAAACACGTTTAATCAACTTCGAGCAACCGCTGTTGCGCCTGCCCAACCTCGCCATCCACATGAACCGGGAAGTGAACGAGCAAGGCCTCAAGCTCAACAAGCAAACCGAATTGCCGTTGCTGTTTGCCATTGTCGATGACAAACTTTCCGCAAGTGAGCAATTTCTTAACCTTGTTGCGGGTGAGTTGAAGGTTAAGGCACAAGACATCCTCACTTACGAGCTCACCGTGACCGACACTCAATCCGGTGCGTTCTGGGGAGCCGAGCAGGAATTTATCGCCAGCAGCCAGCTCGACAATCTTGCCTCCTGCCACGCCGCCCTCACCGCCCTGCTTGCCACCCCTGTTTCGGCTGCCACCTGCATCGCCGCCTTTTTTGACCATGAAGAAGTGGGGAGCGAAAGCGCTGCGGGTGCGGGTGGTAGTTTTACCGGTGACGTGATCGAGCGCATTTCTCTGTGCATGAATCTGGATGATGAGCAACGGCATTGTGCGGCGGCACACAGCTTTTTTATCAGTGCCGATATGGCGCACGCCTACCAGCCCAATTTCCCCAATGCCTACGAACCGAATCACCGCGTGATGGTGAATGCCGGCCCGGTGATCAAGACCAATTCCAATCAGCGCTATAGCACCAATGCGGATACCGCCGCGCGCTTCATCACGCTGTGCGAAAGTGCCGGTGTGCCCTACCAGAACTACACCCACCGCACCGACCTCGGCTGCGGCAGCACCATCGGCCCGATCGTTGCTGCCAATTTGGGTATCGCCAGCGTGGATGTCGGCTCACCCATGTGGGCCATGCACAG
>JBKJQT010000193.1:0-4016 GCA_046593855.1 Candidatus Nitrotoga sp.
GCTAAGCTTTAGTCAAATTGCCTGGCAATTCAGACTCACTATTCGCGTAACCAAGATAAAAACGGGTTTCTAAATCAGGGTTGAATCGATAGCCAATATTCGCATTTGTCCGTTTTGCATTTTGTTTAGCAAAATCCCTGTAACCATCTTGGCTGAAGGTACTTGCATTGATTAAATAATCCAGATCACCGACAACTCCACCGGTGGCAACGCCAAAGCGTTTATAGTCAAAGCTGCCAATTTCTGCACGCGTTTCAAATTTTGGTGCATCGTAACCAGTAGGAGAAACGAAATTGATTGCACCGCCCAGGTTAATCGCTCCATAACGAAGTGCATTGGCTCCACGGTAAACTTCTATGTAGCGAGTGGACAGTGGTTCGATTGCCTGAAAATCAAAACTGCCATCAGCTTGATTGACTGGGATACCATCTTGCATCAGCTTGATACCATGGCCATGAAATGTACGCTGTAGACCTGATCCTCTTATAGATAAGCGTGACTCTTCAGCTCCAAATCGAGATTGAGCAAATACACCTGTGGCAAGTCCTAAAGTATCGGCAAAATTTGATACTCGACCTTCGCGAACCTTTTCGGCATCAACAATAGTCACACCACCAGCGGTTTTATTAATTTCGTAGGTGGCTCGCTTGATATCTGGCTGAGTCAATAACGCACCAAGCTTGTCACGTTCACCTGTTACATTGACTATGGGTAGAGTCTGCTCAAAATCTTTTACTATATAGTCTGCGTACGCGAGGCAGGGTAGTGCAGCCAAGATTAATAAATACTGTGATTTGTAGCCATACTTCATAAGTATCCCTCTTAATTTTGCCAGCAAAACCCTTGCCGTAGTACTGAGTTTTGCACGGCATTCTCGCGTAAATCTACAGAATAACTAATCATAGCTGCATCAGTTACTGGCCGATCCTAACGCCACAGGCTGCCGCACCTTGTTTAATATTAAAATAATTAACTACAATTTCGCCACTTGACCGACTAAGCCAAGATATTCCAGAACTTTTAAAACACATATTAGAATTACTTTTAATTAATTGCATCCATCAACAGCTCGTTGAGCAGAAGGATATCTGCCCAGATTCGTTATATGGTTGGTATAAATGGTTTGTGCCAACTGACCAACTGTCATTCAAGCTCAACCTCACCCGCTCACCCATAATATTGGAGCGCGATGTTAACTTAATGTTATGACTGGGGGAATGTGACAAATTGTCGCACCCTGTTAGATGCGGCATCACCTATCCATGCTGTCGAATAAATTCCGCTATAGGGAAACTCAGAAATTGGCACGTACGCCCAAGAGAAAGCCGCGACTTGGTAGGGTGGCGATTTCTTTCAAGAACGAGGTATGCGTTCGGGCTTCCTGGTTGAAAATATTATTGCCCTTGATGTATGCATCCCAGTTAACTGCTTGCAACTTAAAGCGATAGTTCAACGTGGTGTTGGTCAGCGTGTAACCATCAGTGGGTAGTTCGTTCGCTGCGACTCGATCTTCATCTCATTGTGCAGATAATTGGTTTAGCCATACACAGGGCGTATTTTGTGATTTCTCGGAGAAGACCGGCCGGGCCGCACGCGACGGCGATAAGAGGTTGGTTGGAGCGGAATGTAATGGAGTTAAACCGTACCGTTCCGCTCGGAATGGCGGTAACTGCGAAGGAAGGGGGAGAGCTGCCAAGTACGCTGCTCAGTTGAGTATAAGCTGTACAATACCCACACGCTGATGAATGCGGTGTGTGCTTATCATGCTGGGCAAAAAAGCAAAGATAAGGTAAGGAATAGCGAGAAAAACAAACGGGGAAATTGCATCATGCGCTCAACCTTAACAAAGATTGAAAGTGGGTGCAAGATGGTGGTAATCTCTGTACCGTAATGAAACGTTTACTTATAGTACGGACTAATTGCTAATGATGTGGATAACAGATTGCTGATTTTGATCATATTTTTATTTTTGGAAAACCTAAATAAATTATGGATGTGCTGAACGTAATACGCTTCCCGATTCCAGTCGATTAGGTAAGCATCCGCAATGTAAAACGCGGTATAAGTGTATAACTACTGACAACACAGTCGGGATCGGACAGAACCATCCAATGGCTGCAATTTTTACAGGTAGCGCAGATAATAAATCCATATGGAATGGTACTATCTGAGCAATATCTAGATACTTGCGACTATTGGCATTGCGACTATAATTGCACACAATAAACTCACTTCCAATGATCTTCATGTCCTCAATTAGAATTTATTTATTGCTTGTCAGCCTTGCATTAGGCGGCTGTGCTTCAACTCAGGGGGAAAGAAATCCGAAAGATCCACTAGAACCATTTAACCGGAGTATGTATAAATTTAACGATAAGGTGGATAAGGCTGTATTGAAACCGGTAGCGAAAGGCTATAACACCATCATCCCGGAACCCGGGAAAATCATGGTGACAAATTTTTTCTCGAATCTGGATGACATCATTGTCACCATAAACGACCTGCTACAATTAAAATTTGCTCAAGCTGCATCTGATGGCACACGAGTATTATTTAACTCAACGTTTGGTATTTTGGGCTTATTTAACATTACCGATCGACTTGAAAAACACAATGAAGACTTCGGTCAGACTTTAGGCTACTGGGGCGTCAGCAGTGGGCCTTACGTTGTCCTCCCATTCTTTGGCCCCAGAACTTTTCGCGATAGCATCGGCCTATATGCGGATAGTTATGCCAGCCCCATTCGCCTTATTCCTAATATTCCTACGCGCAACGTAATGTATGTAACACGGACGATCAATCTCCGAGCCGGGCTACTGGATCAGGAAAAGATATTAGATGAAGCCGCAATTGACCGTTATGCTTTTATTCGTGATGCCTATTTACAACAACGTCAAAGCTTAGTGTATGACGGTAATCCGCCTCGTGAAAAATTCGACGACGAAGAAAATAGTGATATACCGGATAAAACTTTAAACGAAGATAAACAAGAAAATCCACAGCCAACCGTAGTTGATACACCTAAACCAGCTGTAGTTGAAACACCTGTTGTTCCACACAGCATGGAATCATCAGCGCAACAGCCATCGAGTGACGCTGCGTCTAGTGGTGTGCAGCCAACAGAAATGGGGGTGCCTGCTGACACAGCTTTTAACCCGTATAGCATGGAACAACCAATGCCAACAACAGAAAATCTCGTGCCAAATTAAAATTGGTAGTTCTGATTTTGATCCAAATTCGATCTTATTCTAATTACAATAAAATACAGTTTATTGATTGTGCCTTCGCTCCGTTTTCCTATTTTTGCAAGAGCAAATTTTATTTACCGGTCCTCCCGGCAACCCACGAAAAAAGTTAACTTAACGTCCTGCGCGTAATGCCTCAATGCGCTCATCGAGAGATGGGTGAGTACTGAATAATTTGGCTAAACCACCTCCACCCGCGATACCAAATGCTGCCATCCGCTCGGGTAGAGTAACCTGTTCGTGATTAATTTTTAGCTTCTCCAATGCAGCGATCATCTTATTACGTCCTGCCAGATTTGCCCCCCCTGCATCGGCTCGAAATTCACGCTGGCGCGAAAACCACATAACGATAATGCTGGCCAGGATGCCCAGCACCATTTGTGCGATGATGTTAGTAATCCAGTAAGCTGGGCCGTATTCACGTTCAGTTTTGAACACCAAACGATCCACTAGATGGCCAATGATTCTGGAAAAAAAGATTACAAAAGTGTTGACTACTCCCTGTATAAGCGCAAGCGTTATCATGTCGCCGTTGGCAACGTGGCTAATCTCATGCGCTAGCACAGCTTCTGCCTCATCCCGGCTCATGCTATGCAGTAAGCCGGTGCTTACCGCCACTAGCGCATTGTTGCGGTTCCAGCCGGTAGCAAAAGCATTTACGTCTGGTGCTTCATAGATAGCTACTTCAGGCATGCCGATTCCCACAGCTTGAGCCTGCTTGTGTACTGTTTCCATCAGCCAGCGCTCAGTAGGATCAATCGGGTTAGAAAT
>JBKJQT010000246.1:0-5956 GCA_046593855.1 Candidatus Nitrotoga sp.
CGTGCTACTTCGAGTTTGAAAGCGGTTTCGTAATGCTGGCGTTGTTTTGTCATTGCTGCTCCTCTCTAGGTGAATAATAATCCTATCGAGGTGTCCGTTTTCATTAGACCACTACACACCACGTGCTGTGAATCACCAGACACTCAGTCATTCATTGCAAATGAGGTTTAATCTATTGATGAGCCGAATCTATAGTCGGTGGGGCCTTAACGATGGGTAAGGTCAAAATGGCAAGAACAATGCTGTAGATAAAGTCTGCACCACACGTGTAATGACGCGCTGCCATTTTTCCGATAACGTAATTGCGAACAAATCCAGGCTACCGATAATTTTCCCGAATTCACGTTCAAAGCTGAGATTACGCTCGTGGTCATTCAATTCATTGGTTAATAACTTAAGCTGTCCTTTGTCATCGCGTGTATTAGAGAGCTGCCACACGACGATTTCGACGTTACGCGCGGCATTAAAGATACTTTGTGGCTCAATGGTATCGGTAAAATAGAATTCAGTTTTTCCGCCATGTGCTTTGATCAACATCGTTTGTATGCCTACGATCAAAGACATTACCCGGTCACCCTCATAGTCAGGCTGGAACGCCTGATGAATAGCATAGGAGCCCTGCGCTTCGCCGATTTCCTTGAACCGCCAGCCATGCTGGTTTTCGAATATTGCTTTCACCGCATCTTCTGCGGTAGCAATGGTGTTTTTTCTGAGTTCGCGCGGATTACGCTTGTATAATTTGGTCATTAACATACTCAGGATTTGGGTGTTTTCTCGCATCTCCACATCAGCCAAACGATCAATATCTGATTTACCAAGCTGACTAAGCAAATTACGATCACTCTGTTGTGGAATATGCTTGCTGTTTTTGTCAGGTATTGTGGTGGTACAAGCGGCCAGAAATAAGGCTACGGTAATGAGGACAAGCAAACGGCAACTATTTTGCAATTTTAGAATCATGCGGTTCTACTATTATCATTTTTGTAAGATTGTTCGGGAGTCCAACTGCGTTAGCATAGTAGCCTCTTAAACAACCACGCAGAATAGAGTATAAATGAATAAACACGTGCACACTTGCGAGTAACGATATCGGATTTCTGAAAGTCGCATTGACGGCCCATGCAGCCGCATGGCACAACACATTTTACGCAGGTAGTGGCTCTTGGGTCTTTACGCGAGAAGATCGCATCGCCCTTCGATTAGACCCTTTGCTCGACATCAATTCAGCTCAAGGCCTTGTGGATTCTAATTGAATATGCAGGCAATAATCTTGCGAGCGATAGGATGGAAACAGGGACCAAATGAATAACGATCAAAGTTAGTAGAGGAATTACGGAAACCCTTTCGGATTACACACAATTCCTGCTAGTCTTGCATCATAATCTGCTCATAAAATAATTCGTGAATCAGCCATGGAAAGTTACTTGAACCGCATTCTCACCGCTCGCGTTTATGACGTAGCTGTTGAAAGCCCATTGGATGTTGCTCCCAATTTGTCCGTTCGCATCGGCAACAATGTTTTACTAAAGCGTGAAGACATGCAGCCGGTATTTTCTTTCAAGCTGCGCGGTGCCTATAATAAGATGTCGAAGTTGACGCCGGCGCAGCTTAAGCGCGGTGTCATTGCTGCCTCTGCTGGTAACCACGCACAGGGCGTAGCGTTGTCGGCGCAAAAGCTGGGCTGCAAGGCCATCATCGTCATGCCAGTGACCACACCGCAGATTAAGGTGGAGGCAGTTGCCAGCCGCGGCGCAAAAATAATATTGCATGGCGACTCTTATTCTGATGCCTGTCTGCATGCGTTGGAGCTAGAGCAGAAACTTAAGCTTACCTTCGTTCATCCTTATGACGATTCCGACGTAATCGCCGGGCAGGGAACTATCGGTATGGAAATACTGCGGCAGTATAGCCAGCCTATCCATGCTATCTTCGCGCCCATCGGTGGCGGTGGCCTAATCTCAGGCGTTGCAGCGTACGTCAAAGCAGTGCGCCCGGAGATCAAGGTTATCGGCGTGCAACCCGTGGAGTCCGATGCCATGAGCCGTTCGATTAAGGCCGGTCGGCGCGTCAAACTCGAGCATGTCGGTTTGTTCGCAGATGGCGTGGCTGTGAAACAAGTCGGGCAGGAGACTTTCCGTTTATGCCGCGAATTAGTGGACGAAATTATACTGGTGGACACCGACGCCATTTGTGCAGCGATCAAGGATGTGTTCGAAGATACCCGCACTAATCTTGAGCCTGCAGGAGCGCTAGCTATTGCAGGTGCAAAATTGTATGCGGAGCGCGAAAAACTAAAGGGCAAAACGCTGGTGGCAATTGCTAGCGGTGCCAACATGAATTTCGACCGCTTGCGTTTCATCGCGGAGCGCGCAGAACTCGGCGAAAAACGCGAGGCTATTCTGGCAGTGAGCATCCCGGAAACTCCCGGCAGCTTTCGCAAATTTTGTTCTTTGCTGGGTCACCGCAATATCACTGAATTCAACTACCGGTATGCGAACTCCAAGGAAGCGCATGTATTCGTCGGAGTGCAGGTAAAAGATCAATCCGAAACGACCAAGCTTGTTACCACGCTAAGGAAACATAAACTATCCACGCTGAATTTCACTGACAACGAGATGGCCAAGCTACATGTGCGTCATCTGGTAGGGGGACATGCGCCTGGTTTGCAGGATGAAATCCTGTTTCGCTTTGAATTTCCGGAACGCCCTGGCGCATTAATGACTTTCCTCAATAGCATGAACCACAGCTGGAATATCAGCTTGTTCCACTATCGCAATCATGGTGCGGATTACGGCCGCGTGCTGATCGGCATGCAAGTGCCAAATCATGACAAGAAACCACTGCGAATTTTCCTGGATAATCTGGGTTATCGTTACTGGGATGAGAGCGAGAATCCGGCATACAAACTGTTCTTGAGCTAACGGTTAAACTGCAATAAGCGCGAGCATATTTGAATTTGTCCTTACCCTTAAAATCCGCAGCTATCTTCCATGAGTTCATGCTGGAATGATTCGGGATCCTGGATGCTGTTCACGGCAGTATCTGGCTTATATGGCGGCGAATAATTTTTGCCATTCTGGATAGCGTTCCAAAAATTCAACCGAATTCCTTGACGGATTATTCGAGTCAACGTGTGGCGGTGTTTGAGTCTTCACCGAGAAATTTGAAGAACTGTTGCAAAGTTTCCCCGTTATTCTAAAAGAAACCGCCCACTTGAATATATGAGTAAGGATAATCTGCCCATGACAATACAGGTTATGAAACAGGTTATCAGACAACGTATAATTACAGACCGCGAAAAATTGGCCGTGGCTGAGCGGGCGTGCTTGAGTCATGCCATCTCAGAGCGCATCGCCAACCTGAATGTTTATCGCTCGGCCAATACTGTATTGGCTTATATGAGCTTCGGCGCAGAGTTCTCCACCGAAAAATTGGTACAGCAGGCATTGCGCGATGACAAGTGCTTGCTGTTGCCAAAGGTGAACCCCGCCACGAAAGAATTAGATATTTATTACGTGACCAACTTGCAGCATGATTTGGCACCCGGCCTGTGGAATATACGCGAACCGCTGATTGAGCGCTGTACCAAAATGATTGCTTTGAATAAAGTGGATTTCATCTTGTTGCCAGGCATCGCATTCGGACGCGACGGTGCGCGACTAGGTTACGGCGGCGGATTTTATGACAAGCTACTAACGCGAATTAAGGCTGCAAACCAAGGCTGCAGCCCTGCGCTGGTTGCCGGGGCATTCGCTATTCAGCTGATCGAAGGTATACCACAGGAAACCACCGACCACAAAGTGAAATGGGTGGTGACGGAGAACGAGACGATACAGTGCGTTTCTGATATGCATATAGACAAATAGCGCATGCTTGTGCGCCATCAAAAAATAAACAGCTTAGTGCGTAACTGCACCGAGCAACAATAACGAGTGATAGAGAGTAAATACATGGCAGATTTACCTGACAACGATCCACAGGAAACACAAGAGTGGCTGGATGCACTGGACTCGGTGCTGGAGCATGAAAGCGCGGAACGCGCTCATTACCTGATCAGCCAATTGATCCGAAAAGCGCACTTGGCTGGTGTCGCTTTGCCGACTAGCACAATCACGCCTTATCTGAACACCATACCGCTCGAAAAGGAGCAACGCTCGGTCGGCAACTATGAGCTCGAGCATCGCATTCGTGCGCTGACGCGATGGAACGCGATGGCTATTGTGTTAAACGCCAATCGTGAGTCATCTGAACTGGGCGGCCACATCGCCACCTTCGCTTCGGCGGCCACGCTGTATGACGTGGGTTTCAACCATTTTTTCCATGGCAAGACCGAGAATCACGGCGGTGACTTGGTTTATTTTCAAGGCCATGCATCACCTGGCATGTACGCACGCGCTTTTCTTGAAGGGCGCCTCAGCGAGGAGCAATTGTACAATTTCCGCCAAGAAGTCAATGGCGGCGGCTTATCTTCTTACCCGCATCCGTGGTTGATGCCCGATTTCTGGCAGTTCCCCACAGTTTCCATGGGTTTGGGCCCGCTGATGGCTATTTATCAAGCGCGTTTCATGCGCTATCTGGAGTATCGAGGTATTGCCAGTACCGAAGGACGTAAGGTATGGGCGTTCCTCGGTGATGGTGAAACTGATGAACCGGAGTCGCTGGGGGCGATTTCGATGGCCGCGCGCGAGAAACTGGATAATCTTATTTTTGTCATTAACTGCAACCTGCAACGACTGGATGGCCCCGTCCGCGGCAATGGCAAAATCATTCAAGAGCTGGAGGGGGTATTACGTGGCGCAGGCTGGAACGTAATCAAGGTGGTGTGGGGAGGGAAATGGGATCGTTTGCTCGCGAAGGACAAGACGGGACTTTTGCTGAAGCGCATGGAAGAAGTTGTAGACGGCGAATATCAGACATATAAATCCAAAAATGGCGCCTATGTACGCCAACATTTTTTCGGCAAATACCCTGAATTGCTGGAGCTGGTGGCCGACATGTCGGACGATGAAATCTGGTATCTCGATCGTGGCGGCCATGATCCGCATAAAGTTTTTGCTGCTTACGCTGCCGCAGCAAACCATAAGGGACAACCCACCGTCATACTGGCCAAGACTATAAAAGGTTATGGCATGGGTGAAGCAGGTGAAGCCCAAAATATCACGCACCAGCAAAAGAAAGTGGGTGATGAAGCTTTGCGAAAATTCCGTGATCGCTTCAATATTCCAGTGACCGATGATCAACTCAGCAAATTGCCATTCTGTCGTCCACCCGATGATAGTTTGGAAATGAGTTATCTGCGCGAGCGTAGCAAGGCCATGGGCACAGTACCGGATCGCAAAATAGTGGCCAAGCCATTGCAAATACCAGAGCTGGATGCCTTTGAAGTGTTACTCAAAGGCACCGAAGAGCGTGAGATTTCCACCACCATGGCTTTCGTGCGCATGCTGGGCATTCTGGTGAAGGACAAAAATATTGGCAAGCTAGTGGTGCCCATTGTGCCGGACGAATCACGCACTTTCGGCATGGAAGGATTGTTCCGCCAGCTCAGCATTTTTTCTCAAGTTGGCCAGTTGTATACGCCACAGGATGCCGATCAGTTGATGTTCTACAAGGAAGACAAGGCCGGGCAGATTTTGCAAGAAGGCATTAATGAAGCTGGCGCGATGTCGTCGTGGATTGCCGCTTCCACGGCCTACGCCAACCATGGTGTAGCGATGGTGCCGTTCTATATCTACTATTCCATGTTTGGCTTTCAGCGTGTCGGCGATTTGATGTGGGCAGCAGGCGACCAGCGTGCACGCGGTTTTCTGCTGGGGGGCACGGCCGGGCGCACCACATTGAATGGCGAAGGTCTGCAACATCAAGACGGCCACAGTCATCTGGCAGCGGCGACCATTCCTAACTGTGTGTCCTACGACCCAACCTTTGCCTACGAACTGGCGGTGATTATTCAGGA
>JBKJQT010000307.1:0-6883 GCA_046593855.1 Candidatus Nitrotoga sp.
CTCTTAATTTCTTTATGTTGCATCGACTCGTTAGTGGAGTATTCCGTTCGGCTCGACTTCGCCAACACCATCTTCACCGCTCCAGCCTTCAACAGCAAGTGGCTCATTGGCCATATCCCAAACCAACGAGTGAATTTGAACATCAAACCACTCGTGGAACATCTTGAGCGTTTTACCCTCGGGCCACACGGCTTCGTCAGTATCCAAATTAAACAACATGTTATCGAACAAAACATGCCAACGCTCCTCCACCCATTTCATTGAATCACGCGGATCAACAAATTGTGGAATCATGAATGTATCGTTGTCCTCATTGAGTTGTTCAAACGTCCAACTCCCGGACTGGGTTGGATCCAAGCTGTTTACCCAGTCCAAGTATGGCTGCTTGCATATAAGCTGCATGGCTGATCGGTTTAATGTAAATCGTGGGGCTTCATTCATGTGCAAATCTCCCGAGACATCTTTAGCATACTATTTACCCACCCGCTCCCGCAGTTCTTTGCCCATTTTGAAATGCGGTGTATATATCTGAACTAAAGGGCGCCTCTAAACCTCAACCGCTGCGTATTTTGTACTTCGTTGAGATTGGCATCTAGACGAATCCGCCTGGGCACAAAAACGTGCCCACCCTACACGGCTTGTCAGGTTACGTTTTAAGTTTTGAAAAAGCGTCTGCCATAGCGTTTGGTGTAGTTCGTGGAAGCTCTCGTTGCTTGTCTCCCACTGCGCTCTTTGTATGGCTCAGGCTATCTGGCCGTCTCTGTGTATTCCTTGGTTCAGGTTTTTTGCCATTTGCTTGCGGCGCAGCGTCGGTCAAACGCATGGTGAGCGCGATGCGCTTACGTTTTTCGTCCACTTCCAGCACTTTCACCTTCACCACTTGTCCAGTCTTAACGATCGTATGCGGATCTTTTACAAAGCTATTCGATAAAGCGGAAATATGTACCAATCCATCCTGGTGCACGCCAATATCCACGAACGCTCCAAAGGCAGCCACATTGGTAACGACCCCTTCAAGGATCATATCTGGCTTTAAGTCAGACAATTGTTCGATACCTTCTCTGAAGGTGGCGGTGGTAAATTCAGGACGCGGGTCGCGCCCCGGTTTCTCTAGTTCTTTCAGTATGTCGGAAATGGTCGGCAGGCCGAATTGCTCGTCCACATATTTAGCGGGACTAAGGGCATTCAATAGCTGGCTATTGCCAATGACGGATTTAATATCTTGCTTGATCTCCGCGAGAATACGTTGCACCAGCGGGTAGGATTCAGGATGGACGGCGGACGCATCAAGCGGATTTTCGCCCCCCATAATGCGCAGAAAACCCGCTGCCTGTTCAAAGGTTTTTTCACCCAGGCGCGGAACCTCGCGTAATTGAGCACGCGAGGTGAACATGCCCTTATTATCCCGGTAAGTCACAATACCCTGCGCCACACTGCTACTTAACCCGGAAACGCGCGCCAGCAAAGGAACGGATGCGGTATTAACATCGACACCAACGGCATTAACACAGTCTTCAACTACGGCATCGAGTGAGCGCGCCAATTGGGATTGGCCGACATCGTGCTGGTATTGTCCGACTCCGATAGATTTCGGGTCGATCTTCACCAGCTCAGCCAGCGGGTCCTGCAAACGCCGGGCAATCGATACCGCACCACGTAGGGATACATCCATGTCAGGCAGCTCACGCGAGGCAATTTCGGATGCCGAATAAACCGACGCACCCGCCTCGGATACCACAATATTGGTCAGCTTCAGCTCTGGATGACGTTTGATCAGCTCCAGCGCCAATTTATCGGTCTCCCGCGAGGCCGTACCATTGCCGATAGCGATCACTGCTACGCGATGTTTCTCTGCCAGTTTTGCCAAGGCGTGCAAAGAACCATCCCAATCATTTCTCGGCTGATGCGGGTAGATGACGGCGGTATCCGCTACTTTCCCCGTCTCATCCACTACCGCCACCTTGACCCCGGTGCGTATCCCCGGATCAAGCCCCATCGTGACGCGTGGGCCCGCTGGGGCGGCCAGCAACAAATCTTTCAGGTTGCGCGCGAATACATTGATGGCTTCTTTTTCCGCACGAACCCGCAATGCGCCCATCAACTCGGATTCCAAATGCAAAAAACTTTTCACGCGCCATGTCCAGCGCACGGTATCGACCAGCCAATTGTCGGCAGGCCGTTGTTGCTGAGAAATGCCAAAACGATTTGCAATACGTATTTCGCAAGGATTATGCGGCGTATTCCAGTTTGTTTTGTCTACCTCGCTGTCGAGGCGCAATCGCACGTTCAGCATTTCCTCGCGACGGCCTCGCAATATGGCTAACGTACGGTGCGAAGGGATGGTCTTGATCGACTCGGCGTAATCAAAATAGTCTGCATATTTCGCTGCCAGTTCTTCCTTGCCTTCGATCACTTTAGATTCCACGATGCCATGCGCTTGCACATATTCGCGCATGGATTGCAGCAAGGTGGCGTCTTCGGCGAAGCGTTCCAACAAGATTTGGCGTGCGCCATCCAGTGCCGCCTTGATGTCAGGCACACCGGGATTGTCGCATTGCTCAACGGTAAAGGGTGGTTTCAGGTATTGGGCTGCTTCCTCCTCAGGTTGCAGCATCGGATTAGCCAGCAATGAATCAGCAAGCGGTGCCAGCCCTGCCTCCAGCGCAATTTGCGCCTTAGTGCGCCGTTTGGGTTTGTAGGGTAAATACAAATCTTCCAGATGCGTCTTGTCCACAGCATGCGTGATTGCATGCAACAGCTCGGGTGTCATCTTGTCCTGCTCGGTAATCGAGGTAATGATGGTAGCGCGACGTTCTTCCAGTTCGCGCAAATAGCGCAAACGTTCTTCCAGCAACCGCAACTGGATGTCGTCCAATCCACCAGTCGCCTCCTTGCGGTAGCGGGCGATGAATGGAACCGTTGCACCTTCGTCCAACAAGGCAATGGCGGAGGCAATCTGTGCAGGCTTGGCAGCAATTTCTACTGTGAGCCGTTGTTCAATGGATGGGAGCATGGGTCGACTAAGTTAGTTACTAAATAAACCCCGTTTGATTACTCCCGAACGGGGGGTTGGTTATGCGATTTATGTAGAACGTTTTATCCCGGCTAAAAAATACCTGCGAGATTAACTCTTCTTTTGAATAAACTCGATTTTGTATCCATCCGGGTCGGAAACGAAAGCAATAACCGTTGTGCCATGCTTCATTGGTCCAGCTTCTCTAATTACGTTTCCGCCTTTTTGCTTAACGAGTTCACATGCCTCGCCAGCGTTATCAACTTCAATTGCAACATGACCATAACCTGATCCCAGGTCATATTTTTCAATGCCCCAATTGTAAGTGAGCTCTAAAACAGCACCGTTTTTTTCATCTTGATAACCAACAAATGCCAGTGTGAATTTTCCGTCTGGATAATCAGTTCGACGCAGCAATTTCATTCCAAGCACTTCTGTATAAAAAGCAATGGAGCGATCCAGGTTTCCAACTCTGAGCATGGTATGAAGAATTCGCATAGGTGCCTCCAACTGATTAAATAAAATTATCCCTCTGCAATTATAGTGGAACTATTTCGGAATATTCCTATCTACACTCTCTGTATAGCGTAAGCTATACCACGTTTTTCCTCCTTGAACGTGAAGTCTTAACCGGTTCCATCAGTTAAGACATGTGCCCCTGTTCCCATGAGGTTCGGGGGCTTTTTTTAGGACGTGTTCTACCGTATTTTGACACCACCCGAAAAGTAAATATGAAGTGGCAAGACAACCTCCTCTTGCTGCTCCTGATTGCTCTATTCCTAAAACTGAGCCTGCTCCCAATCCGTAGAGGTGTAGTTTGTTGTAAAATCCAACGATACAAAAACGTAAAATAAATCATGCCAGGCAACTTAAATTCCTATTTTGTAGCTATCTTGTGGTTATTACTGACGATCATCTCAATCCCATCCCACGCACAGCCATTTGAGTCCATGACTGGTCGGGTCGAATCTTTCACCCAGCCCGCTAACGATGACGTCTCGCCCTTAAAGCCCCGTCGCGCTAGCATTTCTCCTTCACCGCATTCAATCTCGATTGGCGCCATCTCTAAAGAAAAAAAATCTGCCGAGATTGATGCCGATTGGCACCCCGGTACACCTCGCAAAATCGGTTTCAGTCGGGAGGTTCCCCAACTAAAAAGCATCATCGATACCACAACCCAATTAACGTGGCAAAACACGGCCCAAGGCGGAAAGGTCGTAGCAATCAGTATTAACTCACCCCAGGCCACAGGAATTCGCTTGGGAATTCTGGTGCGTCGACTACCGGTGGCAGCCCTATTCCGTTTCTACTCACAAGGAACAGAAGTCGCCTACGAAACGACCGGAAAAGAAATAATGGAATCCATTCAGCGTAATGTAGATGCTGGCGATAATAGCGACGCGGCCCACACTTACTGGTCACCCCATGTCGAGGGCGAAGAAATAACCATGGAAATAGAATTACCGGCCGGTATTAATCCGGATACACTTGAATTCGCAATTCCCAGCATCTCACATTTTTTTTTTAACATCCTCCTAACTGCTCCTGGAGAAAAATCTTCCAAGATTGGTCAAGCTGCAAGCTGTCAAATCGATGTGTCGTGCTTCAGCGAATGGAGTCCTGAAAGCAAAGCCACAGCAAAATTAATCTTCGTCGATTCTGGCACTAGTTATATATGCTCTGGCACACTGCTCAATGACGCATCGTCAAGTGGAACGCCCTATTTCCTTAGCGCAAATCACTGCATCACCAATCAGACGATTGCATCGACACTACAAACCTTCTGGTTTTATCGCTCTACGGCCTGCAACAGTGGCTCACTTAATTCAGGATTCCAGACACTTACCGGTGGCGCCACATTGCTCTATGGCAACCAGGCAACCGACACCTCTTTCATGCAGCTAAGCAACCAGCCACCTACCGGAGCTGTATATGCTGGGTGGTCCTCGATTACACCTGAACTGAATGCTAACGTGGCAAGCATTCATCATCCACGAGGCGATCTGCAGAAAATAAGTTCCGGCAGATTTCAATCTTTTCAAGACTGTACCGCTATAGATCCGATCACGAAAACCTACCAATGCACATTTGCAAATAAAGACAACGGGAAGTTTCTTGATGTTGCCTATACTTCTGGGATTACCGAAGGTGGCAGTAGTGGCGCCGGTTTATTCGAGACAATTAATAACGTCCATTATTTGGTTGGTCAGTTGAGGGGAGGAAATCCAAGCTGCTTTGGAAGTGGGTCAGATGAATATGGCCGCTTTGATGTCGCATACAACAACGCACTTTACCAATGGTTGAACGCAGGTCCGACATTTTTACTATCTGTCAGCAAGCTTAACAACGGCAACGGTACCGTAATTTCATCCCCCAATGGGATCAATTGCGGGACGAGATGCAGTGCCCCTTTTATCCAGGAAAACAATGTAACACTTACCGCAACGCCTGCTTCAGGTTCTATTTTTTCCGGTTGGGGCGGTGCATGCAGTGGTATCAACACTACCTGTTCCGTTGCCATGAATTCCCCTAAAAATGTAACCGCGACCTTCTCTCTCGCTTTATCTGCTGGCACAATCGTTGAATATTACAATCCCGATCTGGATCATTACTTTATTACGGCCGGTTCTGGCGAACAGGCTTTTGTTGACAGTGGAGTAGTTGGACGCTGGCAACGCACGGGCATTACATTTATGTCCGGCGGGAATGTACCTGCCTGCCGATTCTACGGCAGCGTTTCACCCGGACCAAATTCCCACTTCTATACAGCTGACGCAGATGAATGCGCACAGCTTAAGCAATTGCAGGCGACAACGCCTGCAACACAAAAACGCTGGAATTTAGAGAGTCTCGATTTCCTGACGACATTACCCATAAACGGCATATGCCCCGCTAATACCTCACCGATATATCGCGCCTATAACAATGGATTTAGTAAAGGTATAGACAGCAACCACCGGATAGCCAACGACCAGTCAGCAATTCAGACGGTTGTGGCACGTGGCTGGATCAATGAAGGTGTAGTGATGTGCGCACCGCAGTAAACCCTGCTTTGCTATCCTGAAAATACCAATACGACGCTAAAAATGTCTTGTCCGCTCGGATCGAAAAAGTGCACTTTCAATTCGCAGAAATTGAACAGACACTTGGAAATTCCTATCCATTTTTTGCATGGCTAGGGTTAATGACATTATTTATAACATAATGATTCAAATGGTTGCATAAAATATATCGAACATCCCTAGCGCATTTTCGCCACCGCATCCTCTACCCGCTCCACCGCAATAATTTCCATGCCTGCTATTTCGTGCTTCGGCTTATTAGCCTTGGGAATAATGGCTAGGGTAAAACCTAGCTTGGCTGCCTCTCGCAAGCGTTCCTGACCACGCTGCACCGGACGTATTTCGCCAGCCAGGCCGACTTCCCCAAACACCACCAATTTATCTGGCAGAGGTTTATTGCGTAGCGAAGAGACGATGGCCAGCAATACGGGCAAATCGGCGCCAGGCTCGGTAATTTTCACGCCGCCCACCGCGTTGATAAATACATCTTGATCAAAACAGGCGATGCCTGCATGGCGGTGCAGTACGGCCAGCAACATGGCCAAACGGTTTTGTTCCAGGCCCAATGAAAGGCGGCGCGGATTGGGCGAGTGCGCCTCATCCAGCAGGGCTTGGATTTCAACCAGTAACGGACGCGTACCTTCCTGCGTCACCATCACGCATGAACCAGCCACTTGCGCGCCATGCTGCGACAAAAACAGCGCGGAAGGGTTGCTCACCTCACGTAAGCCTTTTTCGGTCATGGCGAACACTCCTAGTTCGTTTACTGCACCAAAGCGATTTTTAAACGCACGTATCATGCGGAAGC
>JBKJQT010000042.1:0-3687 GCA_046593855.1 Candidatus Nitrotoga sp.
CGCGCAGCACGATTTTCTTACCAGCTTACCTAATCGCATGATGCTGCATGATCGTCTAACACAGGCGATTGCTCATGCTGAACGCGAACAGCGCAAGGTGGCCGTTATGTTCCTTGATCTGGATCGCTTCAAGGCTATTAACGACACATTGGGCCACCTCACCGGCGACAAGCTGTTACAGCTTGTCGCCGGTCGCATCAACAGTGTTGCACGCACGAGTGATACGGTCAGTCGGTTAGGCGGCGACGAATTTGCCATCATGTTGCCGTATATTGAAAATACAGATGATATTGCAATGATTGCTCTAAAACTCCTGGCATCCATTGCCGGCCCTTGTGTAATCGATGGCAACGAAATTGAGGTGACCACCAGCATCGGCATCAGCGTGTTCCCGGAAGATGGAACCGACAGTGAGTCTCTGATCGCGCATGCTGACGCCGCGATGTACCAGGCTAAGGGGAATGGGCGTAATAATTACCAGTTTTTCACCCGTGAGATGAACCGACGTACACTTGAACGAATATTGATCAAGAATAAGTTGAGTCACGCCTTAGAACGGAACGAATTATTCCTGCTTTACCAACCCCAGGTAGATTTGCAAAGCGGTCACATCATCGGTGCGGAAGCGCTGGTTCGCTGGGATAATCCCCTATATGGAAAAGTCTTGCCAGCGCAGTTCATCCCCATCGCGGAAGAAAATGGTCTGATCCCTCCAATTGGTGAATGGGTATTGCGCGAGGCCTGTCGCCAGAACCAGGAGTGGCGCAAGCTGGGCTTAATGAAAATTACCATGGCGGTAAATCTTTCGTCAGTGCAGTTCCGTCAGAAAAATCTCGGCGAAATAATTAAGGCTATTCTTAGTGAAAGCGGCTTGGCTCCGTCTGGCCTGGAGCTTGAAATTACCGAGGGAGTCGTCATGCAGGATGCGGAAGCAGCAATTTTATTCCTGGAGGACATGAAGGCAATGGGGCTGAAACTGTCGGTGGATGACTTTGGTACAGGGTATTCCAGTTTAAACTACCTCAAGCGCTTTCCAATTGATAAATTTAAGATTGATCAATCGTTTGTACTCGATTTGACTACAAATACGGATGACGCGGTAATTGTAAGTACCATTATTTCAATGGCTCATAGTCTCAAGTTGAAAGTTATTGCCGAAGGGGTGGAAACCGCCGAACAATTGGCTTTTCTGAAACAACAGGGATGTGATGAAATACAGGGTTATTACTTCAGTCAACCGGTAAGCGCTGAGGAATTCACCAGGCTTCTCTCTTCAGGTAGTGGGTTATTTGAGCTTTAGATGTAATAGTTTTTCTGAAAGTAAGTCTTCCCCCAGCTGTCATAAACCAACCCTCCAATATCAATTATTCTTCCTCGTTACTCAAGAGCATCTGAGCGTTGGCAAGACAAAACGTATGGTGCTGTGCGTCAATTCCAGACTCTTTCCTTAAGAAACACTCGATATTTAGACCCGCTCCATTATTAAATTCCTCGGGAATTATTTCGTCGTTTACTCCAGTTGCTTGCTATAAGAAATGGGGGTGCAGCCTGGTAGGGTCGGATGGTATTATTCACACCTTAATGAAACATAAGAATAATTGCTTTTTTTAAGATTGGTGAACAGATGAACAGCAGCGAAATCCGTCTGAAATTTTTGGATTATTTTGCCTCCAAAGAGCACACTATCGTGCCTTCCAGTCCATTGGTGCCAGGCAATGACCCTACGTTGTTGTTCACCAACTCCGGTATGGTGCAGTTCAAAGATTGCTTCCTCGGCCACGACAGGCGTCCGTATGTACGCGCTACCTCTTCGCAGCGCTGCGTGCGTGCGGGTGGTAAGCACAATGACTTGGAGAACGTGGGATATACCGCACGGCATCATACATTCTTCGAGATGTTGGGCAATTTCAGCTTTGGTGACTATTTTAAACACAGCGCCATCAAATATGCATGGGAATTGCTCACTGAGGTTTATAAGCTGCCCACGGACAAGCTGTGGGTAACAGTTTACGCCGAGGATGATGAGGCTTATGGCATCTGGTCTAATGAAGTGGGCGTACCCGTCGAGCGCATTGTGCGTATCGGTGACAATCATGGCAAGCGCTATGTCTCCGATAATTTCTGGCAGATGGCAGACACCGGTCCATGCGGTCCATGTTCGGAAATTTTCTACGACCATGGACCTGATGTTTGGGGCGGCCCTCCGGGCAGTGCAGAGGCCGATGGTGATCGCTATATTGAAATCTGGAACTTGGTATTCATGCAATACAACCGCGATGAGAACGGTGTGCTGCACCCGTTGCCTAAGCCATCGGTGGATACTGGCATGGGATTAGAGCGCATTGCGGCAGTATTGCAACACGTGCATTCCAATTACGATATCGACTTGTTCCAGAACCTTATTTGCGCGGCGGCGCGCGAAACGAACACCAGCGACCTTACCAACAACTCGCTCAAGGTCATCGCTGACCATATTCGTGCTTGTTCCTTTTTAATCGTGGATGGAGTGATTCCCGGTAATGAAGGGCGCGGCTATGTGCTGCGCCGCATTATCCGCCGTGCCATCCGGCATGGTTATAAACTGGGCTGTCGCGCAGCATTTTTCCATAAGATAGTAGTTGATCTTGCCAGGGAAATGGGCGGGGCGTATCCCGAATTAGTTGCAGCGCAAGCGCAGGTAACTGAGGTACTGCGTATCGAGGAAGAGCGCTTTTTTGAAACTATTGAGCATGGTATGAAAATGCTTGAAGTAGCACTCGATAAAATCGTAACGGGTGGCCTTGGTTTTGATGTTGGAGCGGGCAATGAAAAGGGGCGAGCTGAAGGTAAATTGCTTCAACCAAAAATCCTTGTGGGACATATTGCTTTTACTTTGCACGACACCTATGGCTTTCCGCTCGACCTGACACAGGATGTATGTCGTGAGCATGGTGTCATAGTCGATGAAGTTGGTTTTAATGATGCTATGACACGTCAGCGCGAACAGGCGCGCGCGGCGGGAAAGTTCAAGATTGCTGCGGGGCTGCAGTACGAGGGCGTGAAAACACAATTCCACGGGTACGAAAAACTGGTTACGCAGGGTAAGGTAGTGGCGTTGTACAAGGATGGCGTGGCTGTGCAAGAGCTTTCCGCTTCTGATACCGGTATTGTGGTGCTAGACAATACGCCGTTCTACGCGGAATCTGGCGGGCAGGTGGGTGACGTAGGTGTGCTGCAAATATTCTCCAATAATCCAACGCTTTTTGTTGTAGAAGATACACAGAAAATTCAACCCGATGTGTTTGGTCATCACGGACAAGTAAAGGGTGGGTTTATCAAGGTGGGGGACTCGGTCGAAGCTATTGTCGATAAAGCTGCGCGCGCGCGCACCATTCGTAACCACTCAGTCACGCACCTGATGCACCGGGTGCTACGTGATGTATTGGGTACGCATGTGCAACAGAAGGGTTCGCTGGTAAATCAGACAAAAACACGCTTTGACTTTAGCCATAATGCACCGATGACCGATATGCAAATCCGCGAAGTGGAAAATCGTGTAAACCATGCCATACAGGCGAATGCTGCGGTGAACGCGCAGGTGATGACTTATGACGATGCACTAAAATCTGGTGCCATGGCATTGTTCGGTGAAAAATATGGTGATGAAGTGCGCGTGTTAGGCATGGGCGAATTTTCCACTGAACTATG
>JBKJQT010000218.1:0-5070 GCA_046593855.1 Candidatus Nitrotoga sp.
TGGTCACGTGATCGACTCGACTTACGCAAGGGACTTGTCGTGTATGCCATGATCAAGACAGTTGCGTTGGCGGAGTAAAGGTATTCTGGATGCGTTGAAACTAGCAGGATAAATGGAATTAGGACTCAATTTTATCTGTTAGAGAAGGGGTTTAATCTCGTTAAATCCACATTGTCCATTAGGAATTTTGTGGAGCTGCGTTATCGTCGTTCCAGACCTTACCCGCATTAGCCCAGAGTCCCTCAAACCAAGGACTTAGTTGTCGGATTACCGCCAGATTTAGTAGTCGCTTGTCTGTGTCTTTGTGCCAGAACGCCCCCACCGCAAACACCTTGTGATGCAGGGTAGCAAGGGTATGTTGTACCGGGCCTCGCAGCACGGCCTGTCGAAACAAACTCATTAGGTTGTACGCCAGTTTGGCAAAGCCCAATGCCACTTCAGTCGCATAAAAATCATCTACGTTGAAGCTATCCAAACCAAAGTCAGCCTTGAGTTCCTTGATGCGATTTTCGCTATCAGCACGCCCCCGATAAGAACGCCATATCTCCAGCGCAGGCAAGCTCAGCCCGTTGTAACCATTGCGCCGTAACGCCAACCTTGCATGTCAGGATCGTCTGTAAACAGGATCATGGTTTGCCCACCACCTTATTTCTCTGTACTGCGTGTTGCTGCACCACTACGATACGACGCGGCACACACCAGCCTTGAGCTTGGTAATTCAGTTCGCCCATCTCCCGCCCACACTCAACATTCCACCATTTGGCCCGCTTGGCAATGGCGCGTTGCAGCCCATGCGTGAGCCGGGCAGCGATGATGTAGTCGATGTGGCGGCCTTGCAGGAAGGTGAGGATAGCGTCATCTTAAAATCCGCTATCGGCACGTAACAGTCCAACGGTTTTGTTTCCCAAGTGGCGCAGGGTCGAATCCAGAAACTCAAGGGTACGGTAGTCACTGCTGCTATTGCCTGGACGTAGCCAGAAGTTGGCCACCATACGGCATTCGGCTACGAATGCGAGCAACGGGTGGTTCGATAAGCTATCCCGGTTTAGTGGCGTTGTGCCCTTGGCGCTACCCTCTGGGGTGCCATAGCGCGCTATCACGGTGGAGTCTATGCCCAGCGTAATTCGGTCGAGCCGGACTACTTTAAATCCATATTTAAAGTTTAGTTGGAAAGGTTGAAGAAAAAACGTTTAATTTAAAGTATATTCCCAATTATTTCATTACCGACGTAATTGCTCTTTATACCAATCCATCACACACCACTTTGGTGCTCAACATTATTGAAAAGCCATCGATTCTAGCCATTGAACGAACCTGCGGTTATGTTCGCGCCATAGCGGCAAAATTGTGAAATTAAAAGAACTCCTGCAAACGCTGGAACGTTCGGCGCATTGCAGGTTGCCACTGGGCAAATTCAGGACAACCTCACTGAGGCAAAAAAGCGCGTAGACTTCTAGGTATCTCTTGACGATACGATTGCAGCAGAAGCAAAGAAACGCGAGATTTACATTATTTACGGATAATCTATCAACCCATAAAGAAAATACCGACTGGCTCGCCGATCATCCCAATTTTACGGCCACGTCAGCGACGTTGGCACCATCAGATGAAATATGATTTGGAATTTTGCAGCGCGAAGTATTTCGGGGGAATGGGTTTCGAGAGTATCAACAAGCTTGCGCAAGCCATTAAAGATTCCACGGCCGTATACTAAATAAATACATCGCCGTTCATTCGGCGTAAGAGTAGGGTTATATAGAACTCAGCTCCGCAATACTATCTTTAAATTTATACAATTAATACTGGCTGTATGTCTAAAGGGGAATGTGCCATGCGATCAGCAAACTTATCAGTAATTTCAACCGATTTGCGTCAACGATTAAAAAAACTTTGGGCAGCGTGCCTGCTCCCTCTCTATAAGCACACTATTCTGGTGCTAAGCATTATTTTTTGTAGCGGTACACTGCTCGCTTTGTGGTATCTATCTCACGCCACTACTACCTTGGTGCAATCCGCTGCACTACAGGGCATTACTCTACATGCAGAGTCCCTAATGGAACTGCGCAACTTATACACTTCTGAAGTTGTGGATCGCTTGAGTGACCACGACATTGAAGTGACACACGATTACCGGGATAAACCAGGCGCTATTCCACTACCTGCCACATTCAGTATGGAACTCGGCAGAAGGATTAGTTTGCGCGGTTCTGGCATGGTGGTGCGTTTATATAGCAATTATCCCTTTCCGTGGCGCAAGGATGGCGGTGCGCGTGATGATTTTGAGCAGCAGGCTTTGGCAGCGTTGCAGGCGCATCCGCAACAGCCCTACTACCGTTTTGAAGAATTTCAGGGACGCGCATCGCTACGCTACGCCACGGCGGATGTCATGCACGCGGAATGTATAGGCTGCCACAATACACGTCCAGACAGCCCTAAGCATGACTGGAAAGTAGGTGATGTGCGCGGTGTGCTAGAGATTATTCGACCTTTGGATAGTGTCGTAGCGCAAAGTCGCGCCGATCTGCGCGACATCTTTATTCTCTTTGGCGCGCTGCTGGCACTAGGATTGGGGGCGCTCGCACTGGTAATCACGCGCTTACGACGTGTGTCAGTGGAATTAGAAGATCAAGTAGCGCAGCGCACCACCCAGTTAGCTGCGGCCAATCAAGAGCTGGAGGCATTCAGTTATTCGGTGTCGCATGATTTGCGCGCGCCGCTACGCAGCATAGATGGTTTCAGCCGAGTCTTGCTCGACGACTATAGTGCGCACCTGGACGAAACGGGTAAAGATTATTTGCAACGGGTACGCGCTGCTACCCAGCGCATGGGGCAGTTGATTGACGATATGCTTAAGCTATCGCGCGTCACACGTAGTGAAATGAATTTTAAATCGGTGAACTTAAGTATGTTGGCACAAACTGTGGCCGACGAATTGCAACAAACACAGCCCGAACGTCACGTGGAATTCGTTTGTATGCCAGGAATGACGGTACGAGGTGATGCCCACTTACTGAAAGTAGCGCTGGAGAATCTATTGGGCAATGCGTGGAAATTTACTTCTAAACGCGAACAAGCACATATCGAAATCGGTGTCACTCACAAAGTCGAAGCATCTGTGTATTTCGTTCGTGACAATGGAGCAGGATTTGACATGGCATACGTCGGTAAACTTTTTTCTGCATTTCAGCGGCTGCACGCCATGACCGAATTTCCCGGTACCGGAATTGGGTTAGCTACGGTGCAGCGCATCATTCACCGTCACGGTGGTCGAGTATGGGCGGACGGGAAACCCGGTAAAGGTTCAATTTTTTATTTCACTTTGCCATAAGTAAGCGTATGTTCCACTCACCATGAGCTTTAATTAAGCAATCATCAACAAATAAGGAAACCGCATGGGTAATAAATTTATTTTGCTGGTCGAGGACAATCCCGATGACGAAGCGCTTACCCTTCGTGCGCTCAAGCAAAACCATATTGACAACGGAGTAGTGGTAACGCGCGATGGGGCAGAAGCACTCGATTATCTGTTTGGCAAAGGTAAATATGCGGGGCGTGACCTGAATGCAATGCCGGCGCTCATCTTGCTTGATTTGAAATTACCTAAAGTGGATGGCCTCGAAGTATTGAAGCAACTACGTGCCGACCCTCTAACCGCACTGTTGCCGGTGGCTATTCTTACCTCCTCAAGTGAAGAGCATGATCTGATAACGGGCTACAAACTCGGTCTCAATAGCTATATCCTTAAACCTGTGGATTTCGATCAATTCACTGAGGCGGTGCGCAATCTTGGAATATATTGGCTGGCAATCAACCAAACTCCTCCAAGAGGTAGACGCGCAAAATGAACAAGCCAACATTGCGTACGCTGATCATTGAGGATTCGGAAGATGATGCACTACTATTGACCCGATATTTACAGCAAACCTATGAACTCATTCATGTGCGAGTGGATAGCGCAGAAGGCTTGAGTCAGGCCCTGAAACAGGGTGAATGGGACTTGGTGCTTTCAGACCACTCTATGCCAGGCTTCGACTCATTCGCTGCGTTACAAATTGTGCAGCAAAATGGACGTGACCTACCGTTCATTATTGTTTCCGGTGCCATCGGTGAAGACTTAGCAGTGGCGGCGATCAAGGCAGGGGCGCATGACTATCTGCTGAAAAGCAATTTGAAGCGTCTGATTCCCGCCATCGAGCGCGAATTACAGGCGGCGCAGGCGCGACGCACCCATTTTCAGTCCGAGCAGCGCTTCCGCGCGACGTTCGAACAAGCTGCGGTTGGCATCGCACATGTCGGATTGGATGGGCGCTGGCTGCGCGTCAACCACAAACTGTGCATTATCACTGGTTATTCTGAAGAAGAACTCCTTTCACGCGATCGTCCGAGCATCACTTACCCCGACGACATGCCCGACGAACTGAACAGTATGCAGCAGTTACTGGCCGACGATGTTCCTAGCTCGACCAAGGAAATACGCTATGCGCGCAAGGACAGTTCACTGGTGTGGGTTAGTCTTACATGGTCGCTTACTCACACTTCTACTGGTGAGCCGGATTATTTTATTGAGGTGGTCGAGGATATTACCGAACGAAAAGAAGCGACGGAACGGCTCCGATTGTTCGCGCGCATATTCGACACCATCAATGAAGGCGTAGCAGTGACAGATGCAAGTAACAATATTATGTTGGTCAATCCGGCTTTTTCCGCCATTACCGGTTACAGCGCGACGGAAGCAATTGGCAAGAACCCACGAATTCTTCATTCCGGATTGATGGACAAGATGTTTTACGACAAGATGTGGCAGAGTATCAAAAAGACTGGCCGTTGGCAGGGTGAAATAACCGACCGCCGCAAGAACGGGGAGAGTTACATTGAGTGGTTGAGCATCAGCACGATGAAAGATGAACGGGGCGAATTTAGTCACCATATTGCGGTGGTTTCCGATATTAGCGAGCGCAAGGCGGCAGAAGAACGCATGGTCTACATTGCGCAGCACGATTTTCTTACCAGCCTGCCTAACCGCATGATGCTGCATGATCGTCTAACACAAGCGATTGCTCATGCTGAACG
>JBKJQT010000358.1:0-4467 GCA_046593855.1 Candidatus Nitrotoga sp.
ACATTTTTGGATTGCATCAGCATCTTCATCCTGCCTCCCTCTTTGCGAGCGCTGGAGAACCGCCTGAATGCGCGTGGACAAGATGACGCCAAAGTGATCGTACAACGTCTGCACGCTGCGAAAGAAGACATCGCTCATGTCGTAGAGTTTGACTATGTTATTATCAACGATGAGCTGGACATTGCTTTGCAACAGCTCAATGCTATCGTAGTTGCTGCAGGACTTCGCCGCGACAGACAACTCGCACGCCAGCAAACTTTAATCAATCAACTGCAACAAGGAGAAATTACACCATGGCCCGCGTAACGATAGACGATTGTTTGGTTAACATTCCAAACCGATTTGAACTCACCTTGGCTGCCGCCTACCGCGCACGCCAGTTGGCCAATGGCGCCAGCTATTTAGTAGAGGAATGCAAAGATAAGCCCACTGTAATCGCCCTGCGCGAAATCAGCGAAGGCAAGGTAGGTCTGGAAATTCTCACTCGCGGAATAGCCTAAGCATCATAGTTTACAGCTACTCGCACTTGCAAATTTCAATTTCAGCTGCAATTGATAAGCGACCTGAACAAAAACGTCAGAAAAGGGGGGTTAGGTCGCAATACTGTTCGGATAGCGCGCTTGACGGAGTGTTTTGTCTGTTCAATACTTTGATTTTATTTAACTTATTTTTCTTAAACGAACAGTATTGGGTTAGGTCGCGCAAAGTGGATCTAATCGCTCTGTAATTCTGTTGTATAAAAATGCATTCCATCCAATATTTACCCAAACTTACTATTTTCGCTCTCACCTAAATAAATCGAATTGCTAGCTTGAGCCCGCAATGCGGGACTTGAGCTGATCGAGCAGACTGCGGAGCGACATAAGTCTTTCTCCTCACCCATTAATACCGATGCTTTATAGCGCCTCCCTTCAATATGCGGCCAATGCTGCCGCCTACTTCGCGGCCATCGCGGATTTGCCTTGGGCGGTGTGGCTGGACAGCGGGGGGCGGGGGCGTTACGACATTCTATGCGCACAACCCATCGCCACGCTGGTCACACATGGCACATACACGGAAATCACAAATGCAACCGGTGTGCAGCGTTCAGCCACTGATCCATTTGAACTTTTGCGCCAGCAATTGGGTGCACCTGTCGCAGCAATACCGGGCATTCCCTTTTTGGGCGGTGCATTAGGCTACTGGGGCTACGATCTGGCGCGCCGCCTGTTTACTTTACCTACACAGGCACAGGAAACTGAGCATTTGCCGGACATGATGGTTGGTATCTACGACTGGGCAATTGTGCTGGACCATCAGGAAAAAACAACACATCTGGTATCACAGCAACGCGAGCACACAACAGTGCAAGTGTTGCCGCAAATCCTTGCACGATTGCAACAGAACCGCAGCGCGCCTCAGGAAAAATTCAGAGTCCACAGCCGCATTCAGTCGAATTTTACCCGCGCGGGGTATAAATCCGCGTTTGATGTCATACAACGCTACTTGCGCGCAGGTGATTGTTATCAAGTCAATCTGGCGCAACGCTATGCAGCAAGCGCTTCCGGTGATTCACTACAAGCATATCTCGAATTGCGTCGCCTGAGCCCGGCACCTTATTCTGCTTTCCTCAATTTTCCGCACGCACAAATTCTATGCGCTTCGCCGGAACGGTTTCTACAATTACAACAAGGATGCGTCGAAACAAATCCGATCAAAGGCACGCGCCCGCGTCTCATCAATCCGCACGAGGACGCGAAGATGGCGCAAGAGTTGGTCCATAGCGCCAAAGACCGCGCAGAGAATCTAATGATTGTTGATTTACTGCGTAATGACCTAGGCAAGAGTTGTATACCTGGTTCAGTGCAAGTGCCCAAGCTGTTTGAACTGGAGAGCTTTGCCCAAGTACACCATCTAGTAAGTACCGTCACCGGCCAGCTTGCGCCGGGGCGCGATGCGCTGGCGTTGTTACGCGATTGTTTCCCTGGCGGATCAGTAACTGGAGCGCCTAAACAACGCGCCATGCAAATCATCGAACAATTGGAGCCGCATCGACGCGGGATATATTGCGGTGCGATTGGTTATATCGGCTTCGATGGCAACATGGATAGCAACATCACTATTCGTACTTTGGTATTCGTCAATGGTGAAATCCGCTTTTGGGCGGGTGGCGGCATCGTAGCGGATTCCCGCGCAGATGCAGAATATCAAGAGACGTTAGATAAAGCAGCGGCCATGTTAAAGGTCTTGCAACAGTATGGCGGCGAATAGGAGAGCGAAACGTAACACCTAGCAATTTATTTTTTGTGCTCACGCGTTATCAGTAGAAATAAAATAGTCGAACAACACGATATAACAGTGTGCTGGCATCTGTTGGATCTATTCATCAAGAAAGTTTCGGTTAAAATACGCTCACACCAATTTTGTCTTTCTATAACTGAAAATGAAGGAAAAACCATGAGGAGATCGATACCCCATTTATTTTTAGGCGTAATAATTTGCGTAGCGGCGCTAACAGGCGCCTCGCTACCGGCATTTTCATGGGCTCAAACGACACTTGTGCGTTCTCCGACTGAGCAAATTCCCGTTTCCTACTTCGGTTTGCATATTCACCGAATTGTTCAAACCCAACCGTGGTATCCAAAAGGCGACAAGATTACACCTTGGCCTTCCATTAAGTTTGACTCGTGGCGCTTGTGGGATGCCTATGTCGCGTGGCCGAATCTCGAACCTGAGCGGGGCAAATGGTATTTCCAAACCTTGGACAAGTAAGTAGCCCTAGCGGAACGGGCCGGTATTGACCTTGTGTTGCCTCTCGGTTTGTCTTCGACTTGGGCCTCGGCCAGACCCGGTGAACCGTCCGGTTACGGCCCCGGCAACGCTGCCGAACCAAAGGACATCGAAAATTGGCGTACCTATGTCCGCACCATTGCTCAACGCTACAAAGGAAAAATCAGAACCTATGAACTTTGGAACGAAGTAAATGTGAAGGGATTCTACTCAGGTAGCCAAGAAAAACTGGTTGAATTGGCACGTGTGGCCTACCAGACTTTGAAAGAGGTCGATTCCCACATCGTTTTTATTTCTCCGTCGGTCGTAGGCGAAGGTCATCACCTTTGGCTGGACGAATATCTGTCTCAGGGTGGAGCGAAGTATTTGGATGCCGTCGGCTATCATTTTTATGTACCTAAAGCTGCGCCAGAGGCCATGCTGCCGCTTATTCAAAAGGTGCAGAGCGTGATGCGCAAGCATGGGCTTGAAAAAAAACCGCTTTGGAATACCGAAATAGGCTGGTGGATTGACAACAAAACCAAATTGGCAAAGCCAATTGGGGCGGCACCCAATTGGCGTAAGCTGGACGATCGACTGGCCGCGGCCTATGTGGCCCGCACCATGGTACTGTCCTGGCCTGCAGGTGTATCTCGTGTCTTTTGATATTCCTGGGACGGCATTGACATGGGTTTAATAGAACCAGGTTCGCTAGAACTTAAACCTGTCGCTGTTGCCCTGGACACAATGGCAGGTTCGTTGACCGGCGGACTACTTGAGCAATGCGGCCGTGCCGAGACAATTTGGACTTGCAAGCTTATACTAGCAGACGGAAAACCAGTTTGGATAGTATGGGCAGAAGACAACGTGCCGAGGGAATGGCTCAATCCAGTTGATTGGCGAATAAAGCGTGTGCAAAGACTGGATGCTAGCTCGGTTGATCTGAATGGTGATTCCGTTCAAATCGGCATGGCCCCTGTCTTTTTAATTGGAGAGGGTAATACGGCAAGATAGTGGTCACCGACCTAATAATTTCGCTGCTATACGGCCAGCCGCTAAAAAAGCAGGCTAGCAGGATAAGAGTATTTTTTGAAGGCAAATTTTTTGCGTTTATCTTGATCAATAAAAGATGGCGGATTCTTGCGATACCAGGACAAAGCAAGTTCGTAGTTCTGTGTGATACCTTGCCCCTGCTCGTACATATATCCGATAGATTGTTGTGCCCAGGCATTCCCTTGCTCTGCACCCATGCGATCTGCTCAAAGTCCTGTATATCCCCTTGTCCGTTGTTGTATATGGCTTCCAGGTTATATTGCGCCTACTCAAGCCCCCTTTCTGCAACTTTTTGATACCAATAAAGCCTCTGCTTCTAGTCTGTTTCGATCTCCTCACCGAGCCAATATAGTCTACCCAAGTCATTCCATATTTCAGGATCATTTTGATTTTGGTTAGCGAAAGCTTTCGCACGTACAAAAAAATAAAAAAGGGTTCCAGACCGAAATCTGAAACCCTTTGATATTGCAGGTACGGCTGGCGGGAATCGAACCAACAGGCGAATCAAGCGATGCTGACCCTGTTGGTTAGTTTGGGCCCCTCCCTGGTACCCCCTGCGTCCTTACGGGGCGGGCTGTGTGATCGCGTTCATTTGGAGAGTGACCGCAGTTTGTGCTAACAGTCTGCCGTTCGCCGATGCGCCAGTATTCACGGCGACCAGCGTTT
>JBKJQT010000354.1:0-5164 GCA_046593855.1 Candidatus Nitrotoga sp.
GCAACCGGTAAGGCTTTTAGCGCATCGGCATGGTCTTCCACGCTGTCGAAATAGGTGGCGAGCAGAATTTTTGGGGCATCTTGCGACAGGCTGGCGTAGGTGTGAGCGAATGCTGCCACCCATTCCTGCGGCAGATCGAGTGCCAGCACCGGTTCGTCAATTTGCACCCACTCCACGCCTTGCGCTTTCAGGCGCTTCAGAATTTGCTTGTACACCGGAATTAGCTTGGGCAATAAATTCAGGCGGTTCAACCCGGCGTGTTTTTCCTTACCGAGATACAGGTAGGTGAGCGGGCCAATTAATACCGGCTTGGCGTTGATCCCCAGTGCCTGCCCTTCACCTACTTCATCGAATAGCCATGTGCTATTCAGGTTGAACTCGGTGGAATTCAGAAATTCGGGGACGAGATAGTGATAGTTGGTGTCAAACCATTTTGTCATTTCCATGGCGGGCTGTTGCGTATTGCCGCGCGCAAGCTGGAAATATTGTTCCAGTGTTGATGGACCTGTAAAGCCGAATCGTTCGGGCGCGGCACCCAAGAGGATGGTCATATTTAACATTTGGTCGTACCATGCGAAATCCCCAGCCGGAATCAAAGTAATCCCCGCATCGCGCTGCACCCCCCAGTGCCGTGCTCTTAATTCTTTGCCGATGGCGAACAGGGATGCTTCGTCCAATTGCCCATTCCAATACGATTCCAAAGCCTTTTTGAGTTCGCGTTGTGCGCCGATGCGTGGAAAGCCAAGATTGTGCGTAATTGCCATGATAATCCTCCGTTGGAAAGTATGGCATCTTCGGCAAATTCCTATTATTATGCAAAATCATTATTTTCGTATTAATCATTAAATTATTTAATAATGCTACCCCTTCTGGAATTACGCCATTTACGCATGTTGGAAGCCTTGGTTGGGAGCGGCAATCTGTCGCGTGCCGCGCAACGCTTACACCTAACGCAATCGGCAATTTCGCATCAGGTCAAACAAATAGAAGATCATTACGGCGTTCCATTGTTCGAGCGCAAGACCCAGCCATTACGACTGACGGCTGCGGGACAGCGACTGCATGTTTTGGCAGGAGCGGTACTTGCGCAGGTGGCAGAAGCCGAGCGCGATATTGCGCGCATCGTAGAAGGACAAGCGGGACGCTTGCGTGTGGCGGTGGAGTGCCATACTTGCTTCGAGTGGCTAATGCCCGCGATGGATATTTTTCGTGAACATTGGCCTGAGGTTGAGTTGGATTTGGTATCCGGTTTTCATGTTGATCCGCTGGCACTGCTGCGCGAAGACCGCGCTGACCTTGCCGTGGTATCTGAGTACCGCAAGAACGGAATGACTTATCATCCTTTGTTCGGTTTCGAGATCGTCGGTATCGTTTCTTGTTTACATAAATTGGCGCAAAAGGAATATCTCACGGCACGCGATTTTGCCGACGAAACGTTGGTGACCTACCCGGTACCGGAAGAAATGCTGGACGTAATCCGCAATTTTCTGAAGCCGCGCGGCGTTGAGCCGAAACGACGGACCGCCGAACTAACCGTTGCAATTTTACAGTTGGTTGCCAGCCGCCGGGGTATCTCCGCCATGCCGAACTGGGCGGTACAAAGCTATTTGAAAACCGGCTACGTGCAAGGTATGCGTTTAGGCAAGGAAGGATTATTTGGTGAACTGTATGCCGTCACACATGTGGAGGCTGCACAGGCTGTCTATGTGCAGGATTTTCTGGAAACCGTGCGAACGGTCAGCTTTAACCGATTGCCAGGGCTAATACCATTATCGATCCGTGGGGAATGAAAGATTACATAAAAGAGCCGCTCCAATTTGAAGCGGCTCTCTTACACATTTAAAGTGACGTATGCACGATGTATGTACATTCTTTTACCAACAGATTTAATCGAGGCGAGGAACGTAATAGTTGAAAAAAGCTTGATGGAAATGAAAATCTGATAAGTTAGACAGAGCAAGCTTGCCTCGTATTTATTCGTATTACTAAAGTCGTGGGGAAATTGCGCGCAGCCACATACGCTCTACTTGCTCGGTCATATTCGTAGGAGTTAGTTGAATATCGGGAACACTATTTCCGTAAACGCGAAAGAGCTCATCCGCAAAGGATTGGCCAATTTCTTCAACATTAGAAAAATCTAATATTACTGCCCGGAATCGCTCAAATCTTGCGATTAAGCGCTTAGCCTGTGAGCGAGAGACCAATTGCTCGTCCCCATAACTTGCGAGTCTCATCGGCACGACTGTTTTTGAAAAATCAAAGTCCTCAGGAGCATTGGTAAATTGCGCGTATATCTCTGCAGCTGTGCGGGTGGAAGCAGCTGCAATTAGCATGAAGACAGTCGTCCCATTATGGAATGTGCCTGTCGCTTCTTGTAGCCTGTCGTGTGGGGGATCAGCATTATGGTTGAACCTAAGTCCATTTGCATCTATCTCAAAATAATCAAACATTCGTGACGTGAAGAAAACACCTTCGCCCGTATGTTTACTCGGGTCTGTCGTGAGTTTGCCTTTGGCTAGCTCAAATATTGCTTGTCTCATGTCAGGAAGATTTAAAGCTTTTGTAATCTTCTCAAATATTCCGACACCATCATCTGAAATAATGACTCGTAGGTCTTGTTCATCTTGACTGACCGAGATAAATACGAATTCTCCTCCGGAGTGGTCAATTGCGTTGTTGACCATCTCGGTGAATCCGTGAACAGCAATGCTTTGAACGTTTGATATAAGGTTGAGGTAGGGCTTGAAATCATTCTCCCAAGCTACATGTTCTTCTAGTCCAGCGAGCTTATATAGATGTGTTATTCGGCGCTTATAACCGGTACTGAAAACTGGGTGCGTTGATGGTCCACTTCGAGCTATCCAGCCTTCTTTCTCAAGACGTTTAATATACTTACTGGCAGAAACGCGAGATATCTTAAGGTGGTCTGCATAATGTTTAGTCAGATCACGAGGGTGGTTTATAACATCTCTTGTTACTGTGTTAACGAGTTCATTGAAGCGAGATGGCTTTGCCATAATATATTACTAGTAACTTAAATAGCCTTCATTGTAAAGTTAAAGTGATTATTTTGTAAATTAACTTGTTCAATTGGTCCGTTAGATTGCCGAAATCGGATTTATAAGAATTCGTATAATGAGTTTTATATTTCTCCGTGTCCCAGTGCAACATCATTTTTAACTATTGAAGTCATATCTCGGTCGTGCCTGAGCTGTGCCATCGTTTCGTTCGTTGGCAGGTGGAGCACCTTATTTAAGTTCACTTCGAGCGGCCATCGAAGTTGTGTATGGGCACAGACGCCAGGTCAACATTTTCAAAACAGCGAATATTGATGGCGGCCATCGGATTGCCTTTGGGATCGACGCCTTCTCCGTATGGAAGGATGCCGCAGACTGGGCAGAAGCGATGCTTAATAACGTGCTTATTGAAGGTGTAGGTGCTAGCGGCATCTTCGGCGGTGAGCAGGCGAAGATTGGGGCGTGGCACAAACCACAAAAGCGATCCTCTACGTGAACAAATTGAGCAGTTGCAGGAGATCGCCTGGTCTAGCTCACCTTCAACTTCGAGTGTAATTTTTCCGCAGTGACAGCTGCCTTTGTAAATCATTAAATATCTCCGTATTCGTTGAATTCAGCGTGTATTGAACAATGTATAGCTCTGCTTCTTGACGCTCCTCAACAGGAACAAAATCATAATATCGCTTAAGATATATGCCCTGTCCTGATGGCTGATTTGAAAGAAGGTAGAGTGAGTGCAGTTGAGTTAATGAAACTCGCCAAGGTAAATGGTAGTGGATCTTAGCCGCACATCTTGGCCATGTCGGCCTGCATTTCTTCCGGAGTTACATCACGCGTATGGGTGGCTATTGACCAGCGGTGACCAAATGGGTCTTCCACTTGGCCGTAACGATCGCCCCAAAACATATCCGCAATGGGCATGGTAATTTTTGCACCCGCTGCTGCGGCTTGCGCCATGGTTTCGTCCGCGTTTTCGACTTGCAAATGGATCGTGATCGGAGAGCCTTTCAATGTTTTTGGTCCCAGTGCGCCCCATTTCGGGTTTTCTTCAGTGAGCATCAATTCTGAGTCGCCAATCTGGATACAGGCGTGCATGATTTTGCCGTCTGGGCCTGGAAGGCGCATTACCTCTGTGGCATTGAATGCATTTTTGTAAAACGCAATAGCCTCCGATGCGTCTGCACAGATGATGTATGGAGTGATTGAATGCATGCCATCAGGAATGGCTTTGACTTTTAAACTGGTCATGGTTATTTCTCCTATTTTTGATTTATGGTAATTATTTACTACGAGCGCGTACTACCTGTTGCCAAGCTGCTTACTTCCCCTCGTAAGCTCGCTGTATATCTGCAATCACGATTTTTGACATGGTCATCATTGCTTGCATTACGCGCCCTGCTTTCACAGGGTCCGGGTCACTTATCAATTGTATGAGTTGCTTGGGGCGGATTCAAGTTCGAAGTGCAACACGGATTACAACAGGCGTTCTCATTGCCTTCTTAAGTTTGATCGATACTTCTGGCGGAGTCAAGGGCAAGCACCACAAGTGGCGCGGCTTAGCCGCCCTTGACTCCGCCAGAAGTATCAACCCCTTGGTCTTTATGCGATAAAGGTGAATTGACAATGTGTTGCACTTCGAACTTGAATCCGCCAGATATAAATTTAATCGATGGCTTATTAAAAGTATGCCGGTTTCTCAATTTTCAATAGCACTGAACGAGGGAATTTCAAGCCCGTAAGTCCAGTAACAAACAGCCATGTTGTCGCAGGTTCAGAGACGGCAGAAACTTGTCCAGGGCAAACTACCATCGCGTACAAATAATTTTCTTTTTTATCGCCGTAGCCCTGGTCGCCGATGCCGAAGTGGAAGCCTCTTTATACTTGGTGGTTTAAGTGGCTCCGATATTAACGCAGCTCGCCACCTGAATTCACTTACAAAAGTTGCATTTCAGAGTTAAATACGCCCAACATTTAATATCAGGGTAACCCCACTTAATGGCCCTCAATATATGCACTTTGAACGATGCACGAATGAAACGCATACTGAGTTGCTTCAATAGGTAGGTTCTTCAGAGGGAGCATTAAGATGCTCGACTGATAAGCTTAATTACACCACAACTGAGCCTCTTGCAGAACTAACATTGCGA
>JBKJQT010000190.1:0-3418 GCA_046593855.1 Candidatus Nitrotoga sp.
TGATGCAGCGTAGCAAGTCGTTCGGAGATGAGGTCCTGATGCGGCGAGAAGTGATCGTAAGGCAGCGTTTCCCAATCCGGCAGCAGATGTACACGCAGCTCCGGGGAAAAAAAAGGAATTTCTTCCACCAGCCGTTGCGCTTCCAGCGCGCTGGCGGTAATTACTACCAGCGGCACATGTAGTCCGGCAAATTGCGCCAGAGCCAAGGCATCAGACGAGCCATACAGATGGGTATAACGTGGACGGGGGTGTGAGGAAGAAAACAGCATGGCAAAATTAGGTACAGCTAAGTTTCAGGGTGCGGCATTATATAAGGGGATCTTCGCAGTTGGCATGGATTGAAAAATTCTAATGTTTTTTTGCGGGGATAGTAACTTGAATTTTTATTCGTATAAAAAATTCGTAGCAGATATCCTTTGATCATATGGTGTGGCGCACGTCGAGCTTGAATCCAAGGTAACTTGTTTACCGTTATTAGGTTTATGCTGAATAGTTTATAAGTCTGTGGTGACGTAGATTTCATTATTGAAGTAACGCGGGACTCATCCTTCTTCAATGGCAAATAATCTTCGGTGCTCTTTGATGGCGTAACGATCAGTCATACCGGCGATATAATCGGATACGGTGCGGGCGCAGTCGGCTTGCGCCTGCTGGTGAAACTGCGGAGGCAGCAGGCGGCTATCCTCCATGAAAACTTGAAATAGGTCGCTGATGATGCGGCGCGCCTTTGCGCTCATGCGCATGACGCGGTAGTGACGGTATAAATTCGTACGCAGAAAGGCTTTGAGTTCGCGCTGCTGTTCATAGATCTCGGCGCTGAACGCCGCTAGCGGTGGCGCGGCGCGGACTTCGGCGATGTCATGCACCACATAAGTCCGAATGTTTTTTTCAGTTTCATGGATTAAATCTGTTGCAAGTGTATTGATCATGCGCCGTATCGTTTCGTGAATCAGGCGGCGCTCGGCTAGGCCGGGGTAGGCTAGTCGTACAGCATCGAGATGACTGACAAACAAGCGCACTGAGGTAAATTGCTCCAGCGTAATTAATCCAGAGCGCAGACCGTCATCCACATCATGGTTGTTGTATGCGATCTCATCGGCCAAATTGGCGATCTGTGCTTCCAGCGAAGGACGCTGCTGTTTAAAAAAACGCTCGCCCACTGCACCCAGCTTGGCGGCATTTATCGGTGAGCAATGTTTGAGAATACCCTCGCGCGTTTCGAAGCACAGATTGAGTCCATCGAAGGCGGCATAGTGATCTTCTAGTACATCCACTACGCGTAGCGATTGCAGGTTGTGCTCGAAGCCACCGTAATCCTTCATGCAGGCATTGAGCGCATCCTGCCCGGCGTGGCCAAATGGCGTGTGACCGAGATCGTGAGCGAGCGATATAGCTTCCACCAGATCTTCATTTAATTTCAGATACCGTGCGATGGAGCGGGCAATTTGTGCTACTTCCATGCTGTGAGTCAACCGGGTGCGAAAAAGGTCGCCTTCATGGTTAACAAATACCTGAGTCTTATATTCCAGGCGGCGAAAGGCAGTGGAATGAATGATGCGATCACGGTCCCGTTGAAATTCGCTGCGTCCAAAAGGCGCTTCCTCACGCTCAATTCTGCCGCGTGTGTTGCCCTCTGTTACCGCATAAGGTGCAAGTTCAGTCATGCGCGCATTTCGCCACCAAGGTTTGCTGCAATAATTCCGGCTCCACGCTCCCACTTATCACCGCACAACCAATGCTTTTAAGCAGCACGAAACGGATTTTACCGCCAACCACTTTCTTGTCCAGGCCCATCAATTGCAGGTATTTCTCCACTCCCAAAGCAGGCGCAACAACTGGTAGGCTTGCGCGTTCAAACAAGCTATGGATGCGAGTCACATCCTCCTTGCTTAGCCAACCCATGCGACAGGATAAATCGGCGGCCATAATGGTGCCTACAGCGACTGCTTCACCATGCAGCCATGCGCCATAACCCATGCCTGTCTCGATAGCATGACCGAAGGTATGCCCTAGGTTAAGCAAGGCGCGTTCTCCGCTTTCACGCTCGTCTGCAGCGACTACCTCGGCCTTGTTCTGGCAGCTGCGTGTGATGGCGTATTGCAGCGCATCCGCATCGCGCGCTAATAATTTTTCCATGTTTTGTTCCAGCCACTCGAAGAAAGATAGATCGCGGATCAAGCCGTATTTGATGCCTTCCGCAATGCCCGCACGTAACTCTTGATCCGACAATGTATTCAATGTGGTGATATCGGCAAGCACAACTTGCGGCTGGTAAAACGCACCGATCATATTCTTACCTAACGGGTGGTTGATGCCGGTTTTGCCGCCGACCGATGAATCTACCTGTGCCAGCAGTGTGGTGGGAATCTGGATGAACGGCACACCGCGCAAATAAGTTGCAGCAGCATAGCCCGTCATGTCGCCTATGACACCGCCGCCCAAGGCGATCAATGGTGTGTTGCGCTCGCACCGATTGGAGAGCAATGCGTCGTAAATTAAACCCAGAGTTTCTGCATTTTTGTATTGTTCACCATCCGGTAAGATAATGGGTATCATGTCCACGCCATGAGATTGCAGCATAGCGCGTAATGGTTCCAGATACAGTGGCGCTACTGTGGTGTTGGTGACCACTGCCGCTCTCTTGTGGGGCACATGCGGCAATAGCAATTCTGCACAACCTAGTAAGTTACTGCCTATATAAATAGGATAGCTGCGCTCTGCCAGCCCAACGATTAATTTTTGCATAAATTTTGAATGTTGCTATTGGACGTTGCATAATAAACGGCGGGCAACACTGTATAACATTTTGAACGAGTGCAAACGCAGACTGAACGCTTTGCTCTGTTATTCCTGCGCAGACTAAGACCCAATGAGCTTGAGTAAAAACCATTTTTGAATAATGGACCCCCAACAAAATTGCTCAATCGTCTATACCTTAAAGTTAAGTGGGTAGATTCTCGGTTGGGCTGCATGGAACTGACCGCTATTGTCATGATTTTAAGCAGTCTCAGTTGTTATTACGTAGTCTTCGAAAACCGGTTTAGCTCCTGCTGCAAATGCAAAACCAGACTTTGCGCGCTTTGTTTACCGGTAGATATAACCAAATTAGCCGCTTGTGCATATAGCGGATCGCGCTGCTCATATATGTTTTTTAGTCTGGAATGAGGATCGGCTGTCTGTAATAATGGACGATTTCGATCATGGCGAGTTCTCTGCCAGAGGTCATGAATTGTACTTCTTAGGTACACCACTATGCCATTGCAGCACAATGCAACGCGGCTATTCTCATCCAAGACCGAGCCACCCCCTGTGGCTAAAACGATGTTGTCGAGTAGTACCAAGTCTTGTATTACGCTTGCTTCGCGCTGACGAAAACCAGCTTCACCCTCAACATCAAAGATATGCGGGATAGTTACGC
>JBKJQT010000224.1:0-3323 GCA_046593855.1 Candidatus Nitrotoga sp.
AGGCTCATGCCCATCACCTCGAATGTTGATGACATGGTGTTAGCTGTAAACATTCCGCCACAGGAACCAATACCGGGGCAGGCTTTGCGCTCGACGGCCAGAAGCTCTTCTGCATCGATTCGATGTGCGATAAATTGTCCCACTGCCTCAAAACTGCTGACAATGGTCAAATCGCGTCCGTTGAGGTGACCTGGTTTGATGGTGCCACCATAAACGAAAATAGCAGGAATGTTCAAACGTGCGAAGGCAATCATGGCGCCCGGCATGTTTTTATCGCAGCCACCGATGGCGAGTATGCCGTCCATGCTTTGACCACGACAGACCGTCTCGATTGAGTCAGCAATCACCTCGCGGCTCACCAGCGAGCATTTCATCCCTTCGGTACCCATAGAGATGCCGTCAGAAATCGTGATCGTTCCAAACATCTGTGGCATCGCACCAGCGGCGTGGGCCGCTTGCTCGGCCCGTGTCGCTAAAGTACCCAACCCCGCATTGCAGGGTGTAATAGTGCTATACGCATTGGCAATGCCTATAATTGGTTTGTTGAAATCACCGTCGCTAAAACCTACCGCGCGCAACATGGCGCGATTAGGCGAACGCTGCACCCCTTGTGTGATGGCTTTACTATGGATGTTGCTAGGCATAATGCTTCCTTTAAATAAATTAAGTTGATACTTATTCTGCGCTGCGTAATGGGTGTTGTAATTGAGGTCAAAAAGTGAAATTTTTTGTGACACAACGCATGACTAATGGTAGCAGAAATCAAGTTACATTATAGGCAGCAAGTAGCTCGGATGCAGTCTCAAAACTTCTGGATAAATACTGGGGAATCCTGAATACTGATACGTCGGTTTACAATACTTCTGTATTGAGCTATTTTCTTTATGAATTACTATGGAGTGTACTGATGAAAACAAAAGCTGCAGTCGCATGGAAGGCCGGTGCGGCGCTGACGATTGAAGAAGTTGATCTTGCAGGGCCAAGAGAGGGTGAAGTACTGGTCGAGATCAAAGCGACCGGAATCTGTCATACCGATTATTACACTCTGTCGGGTTCTGATCCAGAAGGTATTTTTCCGTCGATTCTAGGTCACGAAGGTGCGGGCATTGTAGTGGATGTCGGTTCGGGTGTTTCTTCTCTTAATATAAACGATCATGTTATCCCTCTATATACACCTGAATGCCGTCAATGCAAGTACTGCTTGTCGCGCAAGACCAATCTTTGTCAAGCCATCCGCGCGACTCAGGGTCGCGGCTTAATGCCAGATGCCACGTCACGCTTCTCAATTAATGGCAAGTCCATCTATCACTATATGGGAACCTCGACTTTCTCAAACTACATCGTCGTTCCTGAAATCGCATTGGCCAAAATCCGTGAGGATGCACCATTCGACAAGGCTTGTTACATAGGCTGTGGTGTGACGACCGGTGTCGGTGCCGTGGTTTTTTCAGCCAAAGTTGAAGCCTGCGCGAATGTGGTCGTATTTGGACTGGGCGGAATTGGTTTGAACGTAATTCAAGGCGCAAAGATGGTGGGTGCCAACAAGATTATTGGAGTTGACATCAATCCTGGGCGAATCGAAATAGCACGCAAGTTCGGCATGACCGATTTCGTGAATCCGAATGAAGTTGGAGATATCGTCGATCATATAATCCGGGTGACCGACGGTGGTGCTGATTACTCCTTCGAATGTATTGGTAATGTTGCCACCATGCGGCAGGCACTTGAATGTTGCCACAAAGGTTGGGGCCAATCGTTCATCATTGGCGTTGCCGCTGCCGGGCAAGAAATCAGCACTCGTCCATTTCAACTGGTCACCGGTCGTGAATGGAAAGGATCCGCTTTCGGCGGGGCGCGTGGCCGTACTGATGTGCCAAAAATTGTTGACTGGTACATGGAAGGTAAATTGAATATCGATGATTTGATTACCCATACATTGCCGCTGGAGCGCATCAACGAGGGCTTCGATTTGATGAAGAGTGGCAAATCGATTCGTTCCGTTGTGCTGTATTGAACGGACTACACCATGCTTGAACTGATCAGCGAATACGCGTGTTTTGGAGGGATGCAGCGATTCTATAAACATCATTCGGAAGAAATCGGCTTGCCGATGGGTTTTTCGGTATTCCTGCCGCCGCAGGCTCGGGGAGGCAAGGTTCCCGCCCTGTTCTGCTTGGCTGGCTTGACCTGTACCGAAGAAACTTTCATGATCAAGACGGGTGCCCAGCGTAGTGCTGCGCAGAAAGGACTGATGCTGATTACGCCCGATACCAGCCCGCGCGGCGCCAATCTTCCAGGAGAAGCAGACAGCTGGGATTTCGGGGTCGGCGCAGGTTTCTATCTCGATGCGACAGAAGCACCCTGGAACAAGCATTACCGTATGTACAGCTACGTGCTGGAATTATATGAATTGGTGGTGCGGGAATTCCCAGTGTTGCATTCTAGCATTGGCATTACCGGGCATTCGATGGGCGGGCATGGAGCGCTTATCCTGGCGCTGCGCAATTCCGACTTTTTTAAAACGGTATCGGCATTTGCGCCGATCTGTGCACCGAGTAAATGTCCTTGGGGTGTAAAGGCATTTACTGCGTATCTGGGCAACGAGCAAGAGAATTGGCAGCAATACGATGCCAGTGCACTTATGGAACAAAGACAAACGCCATTTCCAAGCGGAATACTGATTGATCAGGGGCTAAGCGATAAATTTCTGCCCACTCAATTGTTTCCTCACGTGTTCGAAGCAGCCTGCCAAATAGCTAGGCAGCCCTTGGAAATGCGCAGGCATGCTGACTATGATCATGGGTATTATTTTATTTCGACGTTCATCGAAGAACATATTCGATTTCACCACCAAAAATTAGATGGGATCGCTTGATATAGTTATTGATCGTATGAATTCAATCGCCAGCGTCAGCACCATCTCGGATGAAGACAGGCTGGTAGAGGTGGATTCAAAGACAACTATTTACCGGTAGCCACAGTTTAAACAAACTTCGGCAATAGTTTTAAAGTTCAACGATTCAATATGTCTTATGCTCGCTTCGCGTTTACCCAGAACTAAGGCGATAGTGCAATGTAACTTTAAGTTGCACTTATTAGAGTTAGTAATGTTAACGAACTAAGATTGAGGTTGCAATTTTCTTGATGGATATCCTAATAATTTGTTAGGCTGTGATTGCCATTGATACGATGGCTTGATACAGTGCAGTGTTTTTTCAACTAAAGGGAGTCATAACTATGAATAAAGCAGAGTTGATTGATGCAGTAGCGAAGTCCACAAAGAATTCCAAGGCCAATGTCGAGGAAATACTGAATGCGTTGAT
>JBKJQT010000258.1:0-2716 GCA_046593855.1 Candidatus Nitrotoga sp.
AACCATGCGCACGATTAAGCGCTTGCTGGTTATTGTGTTGCTTTTGGCCGTGCTGTTGGCGAGTACTATTGGCTATTATGTTATTCGTCCGTTGACCTTTTCCACGCTTCCCTTGGAATTTTCTCTTAATCAAGGCAGCAGCCTGAAGGCTGCGGCGCGGCAGATGCAACAGGCCGGCGTGTTATCTAACGATTGGATGTTTGTCTGGTTGGCGCGGATGCTGGGCAAATCTGCACAGATACAGGCTGGCAACTATGAGCTGGAAACCACGGTTACGATGTTGGAATTGTTAGCTGTCGTGACAAATGGGCAGGCCGCCCAGAGTGAATTTAGCATAATTGAAGGTTGGACATTCAATCAATTCCGTACAGCATTGAATACTAATTCGGCCATTCGACATGACAGCGTAAGCCTGCCCGAAGCAGAAATTCTGCGACGTATAGGCGCAGCGGAAGCGTATGCCGAAGGGCTATTTTTTCCCGATACCTACTATTTCGTTAAAGGTACAAGTGACCTCGCCTTGCTTAAGCGCTCCTATAAGACGATGCAATTGCATCTGCAGGAAAGTTGGCAAGAACGTACGTCTGACCTGCCTCTTAAGTCGGCCTACGAGGCGTTGGTTCTGGCCTCTATCGTGGAAAAAGAAACGGGACAGGCAAGTGATCGCAGCATGATAGCGGCCGTATTTATCAACCGTCTGCGCAAGGGTATGCTGCTGCAAACTGATCCGACTGTAATTTATGGGTTAGGAGAAAATTTCGATGGCAATTTGCGCAAGCGTGATTTAATGGCTGATACGTCGTACAACACTTATACTCGTGCAGGCATGCCACCTACTCCGATTGCACTGCCAGGATTGGCTTCGATACAGGCGACTCTTCATCCAGCTTTGACCGATGCTCTGTACTTCGTGGCGCGCGGGAATGGCAGCTCACAATTTTCAAATACATTAAATGAGCACAACAATGCAGTGAATCGTTATCAAAAATAATTGCCTGGCTAACACGCATTCTCTAATCCATGTTTATCCGCGAATCTATATCGCAGTAGCAGCCCCCTCATTTTTTGGCTAACATGCACTGATGCAATCGTATACAATTCCGCGCTATTTTATATTGAACGAAAACTGACCGCGTAATGCTGGAAATTAGCAATCTTGCTTGTAGTCGCGGAGATCATCTGCTATTTTCTGATCTGAGTTTTTCTCTGTCAGTTGGCGAGTTGCTACAGGTGCAGGGCGCCAACGGCAGCGGTAAGACCAGCTTGCTGCGTACTTTATGCGGTTTTATGATGCCTGTTGCGGGCGAGATTCGTTGGCGCGGGCAGAACATTCGTGAACTGGGTGATGCATTTTATGCCGAGATGATTTATCTCGGCCATTTGAATGCCATCAAGGACGAATTGAATGCGCTGGAAAACTTGCGTATTAGTGCAGGGCTGGCTGGCTGCAAGGTTGATGACAACCAGGTAATGGCGGCATTACGTCGTCTGGGTTTGCGCGGCCGGGAAACTTTACCGGTCAAAGTGCTGTCTCAAGGGCAACGTCGTCGTGTGGCATTGGCTCGCTTGTTGCTCAGTAATGCCTCTCTATGGATACTGGATGAACCGCTCACTGCACTGGATGTGGGCGCGGTTGAGCTGATGCAAGAATTGATTGGTGGGCATCTAGTGAATAACGGCATGGTGATCTACACTACTCATCAGCCACTAGAAGTGGTGGGGGTTGCAACGCGGTGGTTTGCGCTGTCATGAATAAGTTGTCGTTGATTGGTTTGTTGAGCTTGGTGATTCACCGCGATTTGGTGCTGGCCATGCGTCGCCGGGCCGATGTGTTGACTACACTGATTTTTTTCGTCATTGTGGTCAGTCTCTTTCCCTTAGGTGTGGGTCCCGAGACGGATATTCTGCGCAAAATGGCTCCCGGTGTGGTTTGGGTGGCGGCTTTGTTGGCTTCAATGCTATCACTGGGCCGTATGTTTTCGGCGGATTATCTAGACGGTACGCTGGAGCAGATGATGCTGGTACCGCAGTCGCTGTCGGTACTCGTGTTAGCTAAGATTTTGGCGCACTGGATGGTCTCTGGTTTGCCATTGGTGATTATGGCCCCGGTGCTGGGCTTGCAGTTTGATATGCCGGCGCAGGCATTATGGGTATTGATCGCTGCACTGCTTCTTGGCACACCGATACTCAGTATGATAGGCGCGGTCGGCGCTGCGCTGACATTGGGGCTGCGCGGTGGCGGGGCGTTGGTGTCGCTACTGGTGTTGCCATTGTGCATTCCGGTGCTGATTTTTGGAGCAGGTGCAGTGGAAGCCGTTGTAAGTGGCACAAGTGTGGGCTCTCATTTATCGTTGCTTGGCGCGCTACTGGTGATGGCATTGGTATTTACGCCATGGGTTACCGCCCTCGCTCTGCGTATTTCGATGGAATAAACTGTATTGTGAATTTTTAATTGAGTAGATATTGGCTATAAACTGGTTTAAATATTCCTCGCCGAGCACCTTTTATGGGGTGGCAGGCAAGATGGTGCCGTGGTTTGCATGGTCGGCCGCCATCCTGTTTGTTGTGGGGCTTTATATTAGTTTTTTTGTGGCACCAACTGATATCCAGCAAAGTGAAGCTTATCGCATCATGTTCATACATGTGCCTGCTTCCATCCTGTCCATGTTTATCTATTTGGTCATGGCGGGTTATGCCGCGCTAGGGCTGATTTTTA
>JBKJQT010000235.1:0-3618 GCA_046593855.1 Candidatus Nitrotoga sp.
TCCATCCATTTTGGGCATGTTAATGTCGAGCAACACCAGGCCAGGTTTCCGCCTGGTGTTGCTCGACATTAACATGCCCAAAATGGATGGAATGCAGGTTCTTGAAGAAATTCACAAAATAAATCCGGCAACGATTGTTTTGATGGTGAGTGCGGAGGCAACGATGGATAAAGTAAGTGAGGCAATAGAAAAAGGGGCGGATGGATTTGTGGTTAAGCCGCTTAACGCTGCCAGCGTTCTGGACAAGATTGCAATGTGTATCAAGAGAAAGGGACAGCAATGGCAGACAAGTTGACGCGCATTTTGTATGTAGAAGATGAGCCGGATATCCAGATGGTGGCGCGGCTCGCCTTGGAAGCGCTGGGTGGTTTTACCGTGGAAATATGTAGTTCGGGCGATGAGGCACAGCAACGTGCACCAGGCTTTAATCCACAGCTTTTTTTACTGGATGTGATGATGCCGGGGATGGATGGACCGAGCACGCTCAGAATGCTGCGTGCACTGCCTCAATTTGCCAATACACCAGTAATTTTTATGACCGCCAAAGTTCAGCCCAATGAAATTGCTGGCTACAAGGCACTCGGTGCGGTAGATGTCATTTCCAAGCCTTTCGATCCCATGACACTTGCAAACCGCGTGAAAGAAATATGGGAGCGTTGTCATGGCTGACCCGAACGAATTTCACGCAAAACTAAAACTCCTGAATGATACCTACGCTGCGCAATTACCAGAAAAACTCAAACAACTCGAACAGGTATGGGAGCACTTGCCTCAAGATAGTTGGGATGAGGAGGGCTTTGAAACCTTGCACTGCATGGTGCATAGTCTGACCGGATCAGGAAAGACCTTCGGGTTTGCCTTGCTTAGTGAGGTGGCACGCAAGCTAGAACACTTTATAAAATTGCATGCCCAGACACAAATTATACTGAATGAAGATCAACGTAAGCATATACAGGGATTAATGAACGAGTTACATAAAGTGGCTGTTTGTAGAGAGTCCCTGTTTAATGATCAGCCTAGCTTAATTGCAGTTGCGTCACCTAACCAACAAGGTGGTCTCAGTCCTCGTCGCATTTTTGTAGTGGAAGACGAACCTCTTCAGGCAGATGAGCTGAAAATTCAACTGGGGTACTTTGGTTATGAAGTCAGTGTATTCACTACGCTATCGGATTTCAGGCTGGCCATTCAGCATACCTCTGAGGTGGTGATACTGATGGACATTTCTTTCCCCGATAATTACTTGGGTGGGATTGAGGTCATAAATGAAATTCAGCAAGGACGAGAAATTACTCTTCCTGTGATTTTTACCTCTGTGCACGATGAATTTGGGATAAGACTAGAGGCAGCACGCGCTGGCGGCATTGCCTATTTAATTAAGCCATTAAATATCGGAAAACTAATCGACAAGCTTGACGCGCTGACATCTACTTTAATAACTGCACCATACCGTGTCATGATTATTGATGATTCGGAAGACGTCACGGCCTATTGCAGTGAATTACTGGAACAGGCTGGAATGACGTCGAAGGTGGTTAACAATCCGCTAAATGTGATCCAAGCGTTGGTTGAGTTCGCTCCCGACCTGATTCTGATTGATCTTTATATGCCGAAATGCAATGGAATGGATTTGGCTAAGGTCATTCGACAACTTGATGCCTTCGTTAGTATTCCGATTGTTTTTCTTTCTGCCGAAATTAATCTCGACAAACAGCTTGTCGCTATGAGCTGGGGGGGTGACGACTTTCTGACCAAACCAATACTACCGCAACATTTGATTTCTTCCGTGACCAGCCGTATTCGGCGTTCTCTAATGTTGCGTTCTCTCATGCTGCACGATAGCTTGACTGGTTTATTCAATCATACTGCCATCAAGGATCAACTGGATCGGGAGGTTGCTAGGTCAAAACGGCAGAGAACACCCTTAGCGTTTGCTATGATCGACATTGATCACTTCAAAGAGGTTAATGACACCTATGGCCATCCAAGCGGAGATCGTGTGATCAAAAGCCTTGCACGCCTACTTAAACAACGGTTGCGCGAGAGTGATCTAGTTGGACGTTATGGCGACGAAGAATTTGCAGTAATCCTAGCCAATGCTGATGGGGCGGCGGCCCTACAGGTGCTAGATACTATCCGCAAGGACTTCTCCCAGTTGCGTCATCTATCGGAGGGGAAAGAATTTACCGTCACATTTAGCTGTGGGATTGCTGATATATCACAATTTCGCTATTCCAACCAACTAATAGAGGCGGCAGACAAAGCCCTTTATAAAGCGAAACACTCGGAACGTAATCAAGTGATGCTGGCATAAGCACCTATTGCGTAATTCTTGAGCATGAAAAACAAAAATGAACGATTGGTATTTTAAATCTCGTCACGTAGCATAAAAAATGCTGAAAATGCGAGATTAAAATAAGTTCCAATAAAGAAAGCAGCACTACACTATTTAGCTCTTCTACTGTATTTTTCAATCTGTGGAGCATGAATTGCTGGAACTCCGATACCAGCTTAATGATACCCATCAATGGTTCCACCGTGAATTTCCGCTGAGCGTAGATTCACCGGCCTTCTTTTTCTTGAGTGTGTAGCGCATTCTCTCTACCGTCATGGCACCTTTCGTTAGTTACGCCGGTTCAGATAATATTCCACAGCGGGTCGGGGTAAAGCTTCTCACTGCTAGCGGCAATCAGCGGAGGAATTCGTCTGACAATCTACTGTAATGAATTTGCGCATTCGTACCTCGTTCATTGCGACGCCAACCGGTATTTTGCCGAGCAGGGCAATTTATTTTACGGGAAATAGTCCGACAGACTTCAAGAAGCTGAGTTAAACCGGACAAATCATCTGCTACAAGTCCGGATAGTTTGTTTGTTCGCTATATCCAAATAACAAATTAGTTGCATTTTCTGTATTATTAAGTATCATTCTCATTATTGTTAGAGCAACAGCCCTGGGAAAGTTTGACCTGAACCTGTCGCCCCAGCATCAAGGAACAATTTTATTGCTGGACAGGAACAAGCAAGTCTGCATAGAATAAAGGCTAGAATCATGTATATTTGTATTTGCAAGGGCATCACTGATTCCGCCATCCGTGAAGCTGTTTGTCAAGGCGCATGTCGTATGCGGGATTTGAAAACTTGTCTGGGTGTAGGTACGCAGTGCGGTAAATGTGCCTGCCATGCCAAGCAGGTTTTGAATGAGGTTCTGGCAGATTTAAGGCATGTCAAAATAATGTTACATCAACCCAGCCATCTGGTTGAGGCCATAAACTAAGGAAGCCAGCATGAAAGGCAATACAGAAATCATTCAGTTTCTCAATCGGCAACTGAAACACGAGTTGACTGCCATTAATCAATATTTTCTTCATGCACGTATGTACAAGAACTGGGGTTTCAATAGCTTGGGCAAGCACGAATATGACGAATCTATTGAGGAAATGAAGCACGCTGATATGCTGTTGGAACGCGTTTTGTTTCTGGAGGGCCTACCTAATTTGCAGGAACTTGGCAAGCTGATGATCGGCGAAAAAGCCGAGGAGTGCGTGGCCTGCGATCTCAAGCTAGAACTAGCCGCACGAGAAAATCTGGTCGCTGCAATGTCCGCCTGCGAAAGTGCTAA
>JBKJQT010000245.1:0-3330 GCA_046593855.1 Candidatus Nitrotoga sp.
AAGAAAAAACCGATGTTTTAAGGGATTTTATTAAAGTAATTGTATAAATTCTTAAGCAGCAAACTGAAATTGGGTTCAATTTAAAGTGGCCATCTAAGTAAGGAAGGCGAACTATGCCTCTTTACTAAGGTGTGACACACTTTAAGTTTAAGGTAACTTTACTTTCTTCCTTTAACTCCATACATGGAATCTTATCTCGGTCTGGACTTTGGTACATCCGGCGCACGCATATGTGTTGTGGACAAAGTCGAGGCTATTACTCATGAAGATCAGATCTTTTATCCTGATGCCGCTTTACAAATTCATCTGAATTGGCGCGAAGCACTGCATGTACTACTCAAACGTTTACCCGCTACTATTGCAGCTGAATTACAAAGCATCGCTATTGCTGCTACTTCTGCCACAGTATTGCTATGTGATAAAGAGTTGGAGCCGACTGCTCCCGCTTTGCTCTACTTCGATAACCGCGCACGGGAAGAATCGGAACAGCTAAAGCAGCTTGCGCCACCGGGCCATATTGTTTGCAGCGCAAGCTCAGGATTAGCCAAATTCCTGTGGCTGACAAAGCACACTGAGCTTTCAAACGTAGCGTACTTTCTGCATCAGGCGGATTGGCTCGCTGCGCTACTTACCGGCCTGGGTGGTGTCAGTGACTATCATAATGCGCTCAAGATTGGCTATGACATAGAGCGCCTAAGTTGGCCGGATTGGATTAAGAATTTACCCCATGCTCATTTGCTGCCGCAAGTTGTCGCTCCCGGAGCAGCCATTACTCACATCAGCTCATTTGTGGCACAGCATTTCAAGATTAACTCGGCGTGCAGGGTGCATGCGGGCACCACTGACAGTATCGCCGCTTTTATTGCCGCAGGCGTGCATGAGCCTGGCTCAGCCGTTACTTCACTCGGCACGACCATGGTACTCAAGCTACTCTCGGAACAACGTGTAGAAGCAGCGCAATATGGCGTATACAGTCATCGTTTTGGTGATTTATGGTTGGCGGGCGGTGCGTCCAACGCTGGCGGCGGTGCGCTAAGGCAATATTTTGGCGATCTGCAAATCGATGCACTCAGCCAGCGTATCGATCCGACCTTTGATAGCCTGCTTGACTACTATCCGTTGCCGCGACCTGGCGAACGCTTTCCGATTAACGATCCCAACTTGACCCCCCGTCTTACCCCACGTCCCGCGGATGACGTTCTGTTTTTGCACGGCTTGTTGCAAGGCTTGAGCCGCATCGAAGCAGCGGGTTACACCAAGATGGTTGAACTTGGTGCAAGCTCGCTAAAAACCATTACTACCACCGGCGGCGGAGCAAAAAATAAAGTGTGGAGAAAAATACGTGAACGCTTGTTAGGCGTGCCAGTGTTGGTAGCAGAACACACTGAATCTGCTTATGGCGCGGCGCTGTTGGCCAAGCGTGGCTTATTAATCGGGGAGCTCTAAAAGCTCGTTGTTATTGAAGTCGTTGACATATGCTTTTTGTGAGTCGAACCTGCCAATCTAACGGTGGCTTTGGAATGCCTGCACGTTGAGGTGTACCCCAGATTGGGTTGGGAAAGTGTTTGTCGAGGGTGTAGCGCGGAATAATGTGCCAGTGTAAGTGTGGTGTCAGGTTGCCAAGGCTGGCAAGGTTAATTTTGTCGGGCTGCACCACTTCACGTAGCGCGCTTTCCACGGCAAATACCACGTTCATGAGGGCATGCTGTTCGCCACCATTCAAGTCTGTCATTTCCTTGACGTGGCGGTTCCATATCACGCGACAGAATCCGGGATAATCGGCATCCTCAATCAGCACTACGCGACAAAGCTCGCTGCGCCATAACAGTGTTTCGCTCGTTGTTTGACAGAGTTCGCAACTCATCATTTTTTCGTGTATAAATTGTCAGCGATATAAAGGCAGTGCGGCGATGCGTCGTTCGATTTCGTTGGTCATTTTTATATAAGCCGGGCTGCCAATGCTGCCATAGCGGCGTTTAAATTCGATTTCCTGCATAAACTCCGGTAAATCTTTTACTTCCGGCATGATGTCGGATTCGCGCAGACCCGTAGCAAATTGCCGCTGCACTTTCTGCGCACCATTGGTACTTGTTGTGGCAAGTTCGCCTAAACGCGTGCCGGCACGATCAGCGGCGATATCATTGAAGCTGAAACCGCTGCCACCGTGAGAATCCGTGATTTCTTTGTATAAGCCGATAACATCCGACAGCGGGCTGCCAGCAGTAGCGGCAAGTGCCGCAGAAATCGTGAAATGCTGAGAGAAGTCTCCGCGTCCGCCCAGGGTCACACTGTGCGAAGTCGGCTTGGGCCATTGTCTGGCAGCCGGAATAATGGCTTCAAGTCCTTTGCCGTTTACGTAAAACGCCATAACGATGATCGCGGCGCGATTTTCTGCTGCCGGATCGCCGCCATTTGCACGCTGCGTGGCGAGCTCGAACAGAGTCTGCATCAGTTCATTGAACCGCAGTCTGCGTTTCGAGTCGGTTTTTCCGGTCAGCTCGACCAGTCGCTCGTGATATGCCTTCAGTCGTTCCTGTTCTTTGGGCGGCACCAGTAAAGACTTCAGTTGATTGGGCAGCGCGTCGTTCCATTCGAAGACAATACGCAGCATGTCATCGCTTGTGCTCACATTCTTGATGACATCGGCGGCTGCCCCGTAGTTCTTGTTAGCTTGCAACTGCTTAATGCCGAACTGTAGTAGCCAGTCCGCAACAAATGCGGGCACGGGTAACTTACCAATGCGTAGATATTCAAATCGTGGGAGTGCTTTCGTTTCGCGAAGTTTGGCGTCGATATTGAGATAACGTCCGATTGGATTGGGCGGCAATTCGACAGTTGCGCGTACTCGGGCCTTGCCTTGCTGTAAATCTATATTCGAGCTGCCCTTGCCGTAGCTGTTGGCAAGATAGTTGATTACAAGGTCGAGATCTTCTTGACTAATAGTAACGGTGCGCAGTACACCTGCTTTCATTCTACGCGGATCGTTACGAAACAGTATGTGTTTGGCGCGGTCGATATGAGCTGGCGTAAATTGGGCAATACCAGTGATGAGCGGTTGTTTTTCGATACTTAAATAAATTACAGATAGCAGTGCCAACCAGATAACGATGAACAGTATTAATATAGTCCGCATTTGTTTATTTCTACTATGTTACAAAAGTGCAAAAATCCGTTCCAAGTTAAATCGGTACCACAGTCGCATTATTTTAATATCAATGCAGCTGTGGTACCGATCTAACTTGTATAACTGTGGCGGATCAGCAACAGTAAATTGCCCAGTATTTGCAAATACTTAGTCTTTGGCCGTTCAGCTGGCAGGGTATGGCGTAC
>JBKJQT010000289.1:0-4733 GCA_046593855.1 Candidatus Nitrotoga sp.
TTATTGCAAAAACTAGTGCGCGGCTTAGGCAGCCATAACGTGGATTTTCGTCTGCGACAGTCTGATTTCAGCGCTGACAGCAAGCAGACCGGTGCACCTTGGCTAGGGATGGCAGTGGCAGATATTAATCATGTGGACCGCTTTCTGTTAGTAGGCAGTTTCTTGCGCAAAGACCATCCGCTGCTGGCGTCACGTGTGCGTCAGGCAACGAAAAAAGGCGCGCAAGTTAATCTGATCCATGCTGCCGATGACGATCTGCTGATGCCCATCGCCAACAAAGAAATAGTTCCACCAACCGAAATGACTATGGTATTGGCGCAAGTGTTGAAGGCGCTAGCCATAGTCAAGCAGGCGACTCTGGATACTAGCGTGCAACAAGTCGTACAGTCTGTAACGCCATCAGCCATCGCGCAGGCAATGGCTGATAGTCTTGCCGGCGGTGAGCGTGTTGCCGTTTTGCTCGGCAACCTCGCGCAGCAACATCCACAAGCGTCACAACTGCAACTGCTGGCGCAGCACATTGCCGCGCTTTGCGGAGCAACATTTGGCTTCCTCGGCGAAGCAGCTAACAGTGTGGGTGGGTATTTGGCGCAAGCGGTGCCTTTCGCCGGTGCTACACATGGCATGAATGCCTCCGCGATGCTAGCCGCGCCGCGCAAAGCTTATATCTTGCTCAATGTCGAAGCAGAACTGGATACTCAGAACCCGCAGCAGGCATTAGCTGCGATGGGTGCCGCAGAAATGGTTGTGGCGTTGAGCGCTTACAAACACCATGCTGTCGAGTACGCCGATGTGTTGTTGCCGATTGCTCCATTTACTGAAACCTCTGGGACTTTTATCAGCTCTGAAGGTCGTGCGCAAAGCTTCAAGGGCACGGTTCAGCCATTAGGAGAAGCGCGTCCAGCATGGAAAGTGTTCCGCGTCTTGGGAAATCTGCTTAATATATCTGGTTTTGATTACAACAACAGCGAAGCAGTCCGCGATGAAGTTCTGAGCGGCACAGACCTGTCTACCAAACTTGGCAACGTCTTGCATGGTTTGTCAGCGCAAGCTGCAACTTGGAATGTCGCAGGGTTACAGCGCGTCAGCGATGTACCGATCTATTCTGCTGATGCCATTGTGCGCCGCGCCGCTTCGCTACAAAAAACCTGCGATGCCGCCATTCCGCGTGCGCTGATGCATAGCGTGGAACTAAATAAACTCAACCTGCGATCCGGTGAAATAGTCAAGTTAACCCAAGGGCATGGCAGTGCACGGCTATCTGTAATCGCAGATGACAGCTTACCCCATGGCATTGTGCGCGTAGCCGCGGGCCATGCCGTCACCGCAGAACTGGGCGCAATGTTTGGAGATATTAGGGTGGATCGCGCATGACAGAACTGCTGCAGTACTTGCAAAACCTGCTTGGTGTCGCTTGGCTACCGATCTGGACAGTAATCAAAATTCTGGTCATCGTTATACCCATCATGCTGACCGTGGCATATCTGACTCTGGCAGAACGCAAGGTAATTGGCTACATGCAGGTACGCATCGGTCCTAATCGGGTCGGTTATTTTGGACTACTACAACCGCTCGCCGACGGCCTCAAACTGCTGCTCAAAGAAATTATCATCCCGTCTGGATCGAATAAGTTTCTGTTCGTAATCGCGCCCGTCCTTGCGCTAACGCCCGCTTTGGCAGCTTGGGCAGTCGTCCCGTTCGCCGATGGCATGGTACTGGCCGACATCAATGCTGGTTTGCTCTATATCTTGGCAATGACATCACTTGGCGTGTACGGCATAATCATCGCGGGTTGGGCATCCAACTCTAAATATGCCTTCATAGGTTCATTACGCTCAGCCGCACAGATTGTATCCTACGAAATCCCCATGGGTTTTGCCTTGGTATGTGTGCTAATGGTCTCGCAGAGCATGAATTTAGGGGACATAGTACTGGGTCAAAAAAGCAGCACCGGACTATTCGGCTGGTATTTCATTCCGTTGTTTCCGATGTTCGTGGTGTACTTTATCTCAGGTGTAGCAGAGACCAATCGTGCGCCCTTTGACATGGCCGAAGGGGAGTCTGAAATTGTGGCCGGTTTCCACGTAGAGTATTCCGGTATGGCGTTTGCGCTATTTTTCTTGGCTGAATACGCGAACATGATTTTGATTGCCATACTCACCGCGATTATGTTCTTGGGCGGTTGGTTGCCTCCATTTGACATTGCCCCATTTAATTTATTACCGGGAATATTCTGGCTGCTGGCCAAAACGTCCTTTGTGCTGTTTCTGTTTTTATGGTTCCGTGCCACCTTCCCACGCTACCGCTACGACCAGTTGATGCGCTTAGGTTGGAAGGTTTTTATTCCTCTCACACTGGTCTGGGTAGTGGTAATTGGTGCTTGGATGCAAACTCCCTATTGGCTGTGGTAAAACAGTCAAGGATATAAAAAATGGAAAAGATTACAAATTTCTTCAAAACTTTCCTGCTGCTGGAGCTGGTGAAAGGCATGGCTTTAACCGGGCGACATTTTTTCGCACGTAAAATCACCGTGCAGTTTCCCGAAGAAAAAACGCCACAAGGTTTTCGTTTTCGGGGGCTGCATGCGCTACGTCGCTATGCTAATGACGAAGAACGCTGTATTGGCTGCAAATTATGCGAAGCGGTATGTCCGGCGCTGGCTATCCATATTGAAACCGAAGAGCGCGCTGATGGCACGCGCCGTACCACGCGCTATGACATCGATCTGTTCAAGTGTATTTTCTGCGGTCTATGCGAAGAATCTTGTCCGGTGGATGCTATTGTAGAAACCCGCATTCTGGAATACCACGGTGAGAAACGCGGCGACCTGTACTACACAAAACCGATGTTGCTGGCAGTGGGCGAAAAACATGAAGCGCAAATTGCCAAGGATAGGGCATCGGACGCAAAGTACCGTTAAGAGCATCTTTAAATCACTGTCATTCTTGTGAAGATATGTATCCAGCTCGTTATTTTAAAAAGGATACTGCTGAAGCCTGCGTTGAATTGGTTTGCCGTAGGCGAGAATGCTCACTTCAATGATTATATAGGTGACCTTCATGGTTCCAAACACAGTTAAAGGTTTGAGAATATGCTGATGAATTTTGATACGTTGGTTTTTTATATGTTCGCCGCAATTACAATGTTAGCCGCGCTGCGCGTAATTACTGCACGCAATCCGGTACATGCTGCATTGTTCCTGGTGTTGGCGTTTTGTAGTTCGGCTGGCATCTGGATATTGCTGGAAGCGGAATTCCTAGCTATTACCCTTGTTCTAGTGTACGTCGGCGCGGTGATGGTGCTCTTCCTGTTTGTGGTAATGATGTTGGACATCAATCTGGAGCAGTTACGCGAAGGTTTCTGGCGCTGGTTTCCATTCGGTGCAATGCTGGCTGTAGTCATGGTGTTCCAGATGATATGGGTGCTGGGCAACCGCCGAACTGCTGAAACGGGTGCACAAGTGATCAAGCACGCCGCCAATTACAGTAACACCAAAGAACTTGGGCGTTTGATTTACACCGATTATGTTTATCCGTTTGAACTGGCGGCGGTACTTTTGTTAGTGGCGATTGTAGCTGCTATCGCGCTTACATTACGCCGTCGTAAGGATGTTAAATCACAGGAACCAAATAAGCAGGTGCTGGTGAAAAAAGTAGACCGCCTTCGCATTATATCGGGGGTAACAGAAGGTAAAGAGGACAGCGTGCAGTAGTAGCTGAAATGTACTACTGCGTCATTGCAACATAGACATGAATTTAATTTTTTACAGAAGGTTGTGTTGAACTATTAACCGCCTTGGATGATTGATGCCAGTGTAGCAGCATCTGTCTGCATACATGAAGATTCAATAAGGAAAGTATATGTTGAACTTAAGTTTGTCGCATTATTTAGTATTTGGTGCAATCCTGTTTGCCATTGGCGTGGTGGGCATTTTTCTAAATCGAAAGAATATCATCGTACTATTGATGTCGATTGAATTGATGCTGCTCGCAGTAAATACAAATTTTGTCGCCTTCTCACATTATTTAAATGACATATCTGGGCAAATATTCGTATTCTTTATCCTCACTGTGGCTGCCGCAGAAGCAGCTATCGGCTTAGCGATTCTGATAGTGTTATTTCGTAACCTGCGTACCATCAACGTAGATGATCTCGGCAGTTTGAAAGGCTAACAGCGCAAATGAGTACTATGGAAAATCTATATTTGCTGGTTCCCTTGGCTCCCTTGGTGGGCGCAATAATCGCCGGATTGTTTGGCAAGCTACTGGGGCGGATATGGACACACCGCATTACTATTCTACTGGTGGCTGTGTCTTTCGGCGCCTCACTGCTGGTTTTTCAGGATGTCATGGCAGGACATACATTCAACGGCACAGTTTATCAATGGATAACCTCGGGTGATACACGATTCGAGGTCGGTTTCCTGATTGACCGCTTAACCGTAATGATGATGCTGGTGGTAACTTTTGTATCCTTGATGGTGCATATTTATACTATAGGTTATATGGTTGACGATGCTGGCTATCAACGCTTCTTCAGTTATATTTCGCTGTTTACTTTCTCCATGCTAATGCTGGTGATGGCCAATAACTTTCTCCAGCTGTTTTTTGGCTGGGAGGCGGTCGGTTTAGTATCTTATTTGTTGATTGGTTTTTGGTATACACGCCCTACGGCGATTTACGCCAACCTTAAGGCTTTCTTAGTCAACCGTGTGGGGGATTTCGGTTTTTTGC
>JBKJQT010000300.1:0-4572 GCA_046593855.1 Candidatus Nitrotoga sp.
GAACAATTGCCGGATGAACAACCAGCCAAGCAACGCCATGGAAAAGGGTTTGACTGCCCAGTTGACGAACAGTGTGACACCGATGCCGCGCCAGTATTTGCGCACTTCGTGCAAGGCCATGAAGTCTATGCGCAACAGCATAGGGATAATCATTACCCAGATTAGCAGTCCAACGGGGATGTTGACCTTGGCGATCTCCAATGTACCCAGCCAGTGAAACGGTGCGGGGATCAGTTGACCCAACACCACCCCGACGATGATGCACAGAAAAACCCAGATGGTCAGGTAGCGCTCGAAAATACTCATGGTGTTATCCCGTTATGTGTCCGATTTTGGCGAGAATTTCTTTCAAATTACCAGTACATAACGGCTGCACGTTGTACTGTTTTTCGCTCATGACAGGTTCCTTCGGAGACGGGAATTTATCCAACAGCCAGTTCGAGCAATGGCGAGATAACAGAAGTTGCGGCAACTATCGATTCCATGAGGACACTCCTTGTAATAACGAGGTTGGCAATCTTGTCCATTTCGTTCTTAAGAGCGGCCTTGTCATGCTGCAGCACATCCAGATTCAGCGCGAAAAATGCTTCGATGCGGGCGCGCAGGATGCGGTAAGCCTTCATGAACGCCGCATCAATCTCTGCATCCGTGCCCGTGGCATGTGCAGGGTCTTCTACACCCCAGTGGGTGCGTAGCACGGGGCCGAGGTAAGCCGGGCAAGTTTCTCCCGCCGCACTGGCACAAACGGTGATGACTATTTCAGGCGTGGTGGGCAGATTCTCCCAAGACTTACTGTAGTAGCCTTCGGTGGAGATCCCTTCGCTCGCCAGCAATGCCAGCGAACGCGGATGTACCTTGCCGGTGGGCTTGCTGCCCGCGCTCATAGCATGCCATCCAACCGGGGCAAGATGGTTGAAGGTGGCCTCACCGAGGATGGAACGGCAGGAGTTGCCAGTACAGAGAAAGAGTACGTTCATATTCAGGGCTTCGATTAGGTTGGGGAAATCGGTAGGAGTGGGCTTGCGGAGCAGACCGAAGCCGTCCGCAAATCAATACACTGCTGAGGATTGCCGGAGCAGCACTCCTCGGTCAGGTACGCAATAAGATCCAGCATCAAGGGGATATTGGCGCGATAACGCTGGTAACGGCCCTCCTGTTGGACTGTTAGCAGGCGTGCCTGCGTTAATGCTTTCAGGTGGAAGGAAAGATTGGTGGGCGGCAGTTCAAGTGTTGTCGCGATTTCGCCCGCCACCATACCGTCCAGCCCTTTTTTGACCAACAGCCGAAACACGTCCAACCGTACCCCGGAAGAAAGCGATTCGAATACAGTCGTTGCAGTAAGTTTATCCATGGTGCAATATTACAACAATAGTTGAAATATTGCAATATTGTTTGCTCGGATTCAAGATTCGATTGCAAAAAGGATGATGATAATGAACTCTCTGCAGAATATGCAGACTCAGGTGTGTTGACGATACCAACTGATAAAATCTGTGTCAGACAGCGCGCGGCTGAATAGAAATCCCTGCACCAGATCGCAACCGAGATCGCGTAACAGGTCGAATGTTTCCTGGTCTTCCACTCCTTCAGCCACTGTGGTTAGATCAAAATTTTTGGCAAGATCGATAATGGTTTGGACGAGATGTTTGTCCCGGATTGATTTATGTATGTTTTGAATGAAAAGTATATCGATTTTTAGTTCATGCACTGGGAAGTGCTTAAGGTACGCCAGCGATGAATAGCCGGTGCCGAAGTCGTCAATTGACAGGCGAATGCCAAGCTCTCTCAGTCTGGATAACATTGTGAGGGAGGATTCATAATCATCGATTATCAAACTCTCTGTGATCTCAAGGGTAAGGTTCGATGCGGGTACGCCCCAAATATCGAGTGCTTGCTGGACTATTTGCGGAAGTTCTTTGTCTTTGAGCATTTTGGGCGGAAGATTGACGCTTATTCCAATATCAATACCAGCCTTCAAGAAAGCGGCTGTATTGCGCAGTGCAGTATTAAGTATGGATAGGGTCAAGGTGTTAATCAGGCCGGCCTTCTCTGCCATACCAATTAATGTGCTGGGATCGATAACGCGTTGCCCTGACGCTGTCCAGCGCACTAGAGCTTCAATGGAGACACAGCGTCCGGTCTGGATATTGACCTGCGGCTGGTAGTGAACATGCAATTCGTTCGCTTTGATGGCTTTGCCAAGTTCAATGTCAAGACCGCTATAAGCTTCTGTCTCAATTTGATCTTTGGGCTGATAGACGTAGTATCCCTGTTCATTGGTTGCGGCGATGTCTGATGCGATGTCGGCGTACATTAATAATTGACCTGCATCACTGCCAAGCTCTGGAAAGTTGGCAATGCCGATATGTGGGCGCAGCATTACTGGGTAATCATCGGCAATGAAGGGTTTATGCAATTCAGAAAGAATCTTGATCGCTGCCAGTATGCTTTGGGCATTATTGGCAAGGTTGGGCAAAATAAGACATATCTGGTCGTCAGAAAAGTGTGCATAGCGATCCGCGTCACGTAACAGACTATCAAGTAGCTGGTCGGTGTATTGGATTATCGATTGTGTGGAGGTGTCGCCAATGATGGCATCCAGCCGCTTGGCTCGCCTCAATTTCATGATTAGCACAGCTGTTGCGCTGGTTCCGGCTTTATCGATTTCAAAACGCATGAAATTGACCAGTTCATTGTGGGTTAACTGGTGCTGCATTGCATTAGGCGTGGATTGATGCAACGGAGGGAGGTTATGGCCGATCATGCCAGGTAATATTCCCGGGCATCGAGATTGAAAGCGCCAGTTGGCAGACCGCGCAGAATATGAACGGCCGTCATTAGTTCGGGCTGACAAAGTAAATCTAACGTAGTAGGGTGTGTTGCCGGACTTTTGTCTGGGCTGCTAATGATAAGCACCCGTGGTTTCAGTCGGCGTACCTTGCTCTGGCTGATGACGACTGCGACTTCGCCAGAAGACAACTCGACCAAGGATCCAACCGGAAAAATGCCGATTGTTTGGATGAATTGCTCGACCATGGAATCAAGATAATACTCGCCGCTCATAGTGCTTATACTTTTTAATGCGTCATAGGCTGACACGGCTTTGGTATGAAAACGTGTATTGGTCAGTGCGGTAAATGAATTAACGATTGCAGCCATGCGTCCGAACAGGCTGATATGACCTTTAGTTATTCCTGCAGGGTAGCCGCTCCCGTTTTCTCGCTCATGGTGTTGGGCGATACCTTCCAGTATGTCGGTATGCAGATTAGGCGTCTCTTTAAGTATTTCAAGGCCCAAACCTACGTGGGTTTTCACTATTTCAAATTCTTCCAAAGTCAGCCGCTCATTCTTTTGTAATAGTTCGCTCGGTAACTTGATATTTCCAATGTCAAGTAGCAATCCGGTGATGCCCAGGCGCTCGAGAAAGTCTTTAGGCAAGCCTATATGTCGACCCAGTGCAATTAGATAAACGGCTGTCTGAAGCCCATATCCATAGCTGACATTGTCCTGTTGACGTAATTGCATGATCAACATCAGCGCATTGGGATTTCGCACCATGCTGTCCACTACTTCCTGAATCACAGTCTCTACTTCTTCGATCTCGAGGTTTTTGTCGGAGTGTAGATCTTCAACAAGGCCATGAAGTACTTTTTCTGTGAGCGTATAAGCCTTGCCAGCGGAAGCAAGCTCCTCCTCGATAGGTCTGAGGTCGTTGTATATTGTTAACTCGACGTTGGCAGGAATAAAGCCAGGTCGCTTGACATTTACTTTGGGCACTTCCGGTATCGCAGGGGGCTGCTCGGAATCGAAAGCTTTTTTTTGTGCGGTAGATTTATCTTTAAAAAAATCTTTAATTTTGCCGGAAAGTGAGGCCAGCAATCCCGCTCTGAGCTCTGTTTCCGGAGTCGTATGAAGATATTGATTGATGTTCTGTTGGGTTGTGTCGGGGACGGTTGAATGATCCAATTCGGTCGGTTCGAACACCGCATCTTTAGCATTTAGGGCGACAGGAGCTTGCACGTCAGCTGGTTTTTCCTTGATCGATACAGGTGCCGGATGATCGGCGATAAAAGTTTGAATAGTGCTGTCGGCAGCCTCGCTAAGGCTCGCGGATGGTGTGATGGGATCGCGTTTGTCAGGCTCCACTTTCCCCGTAGAGACAGATTTCGCTGTTTGAAGACCTTGTGTTGATCTATCCCAATCGATTAAAACGAATTTACAGTACTCTCGCAATTGCTCGATTTGTTTATTGTTATTGATCAGGAAACCTTGAAACAGAAAGGGCGTGCCAACCCACGATCGATCAAGTTCAGAGACGAACATGCCGATCTTGATTTTGCTGGAAGGAATCTCGGTTTTCATGGGGATAAGTGTACTCGCATTCTTTTCGAAAAACACCTCAGTTTTAATGGCAAATGCATTTGGAGAGATGCTCCCTGTTTATGTGATTGACTAAATTGGGGTGGATTGGCGCTTCTCAAGCGCATACTTAACGCTTCTCGCGGATGGTGCCGGGAACACTGACTATTGATCAAGGCCCGATGAAATATGTAAATGGCGGAATTTTATTCC
>JBKJQT010000362.1:0-4239 GCA_046593855.1 Candidatus Nitrotoga sp.
CTGGAACATGAGTTCCCAATAGGTGATTCCAAGCGTCACCCCCCCAACTCCATAGGCAGCAAGCGAGGCGCGAAGCATAGCACCATGATCTACTGTCCACGATTCCCCAGAACGGATCCCGCGCCTAATCATAAAGGAGAGGCTAATTATAGTACCTATCAGCAGTGTTCCCCACAGCAAAAATCCAGGTATACCATGCTCGACGATCATTTCCACATAGGCACTATGCCAATCCAACGTACCTGGATCACCAAAACCGTGAAACTTGGCATTGATTGCGCGCCATCCTTCGAAGCCGGAGCCTGTCCACGGGTCACTCTGCAAATATGACAGCCCTTGTTTCCATGCTTCTTGGCGACCTTGAAAGGACATGTCTTGCTGATAAGTCGAGATGGTCACCATGCGTGCGAACCATGTTTCCGGCAGGCTCACCAACGCCAACCCCGTACCCAACGCAACAAGCATGATCGCCAAGAACGTGTGTTTGCTATGCCACACCAGCATCGCACTCATCACAGTCAAAGTCACAAGCCCCCCGCGCGACCACGAGGTCAAAGCGGCGATATAGCAAAGCATAACCGCAGCCACGATTGCCCAGCGAAGCGCTGAATCTGAGGTCTGACGCAACCAAAGCACCAACAACGGAATAATCATGGCTAAAGCAACCGCGAATTCATTGTTTCCGCCAATCTGACTGTTTGGCGGGCCATAAACTCGATCACCGAACCCTGTCATGACTGCCCAATAGCCGCCTTTCAAGGCTATCAGTGCAATGCCGGCCGCCGTCGCAACAATCAAGTAATGCAGTTTTTCCCGCGTATCAATCAGCCAAAGCGTAAGCAGTAGTGGCGGAACAAGTGCGCTCACCTCAAGTAACCTGCCGCGAGCCGTGTCCGGCAATAGCGCAAACTGTGTGGTAATCAAAAAGTCGACAAAGAGCAAACCCAGTACAACCAAGCGCCAGTCCCAAAAAACCTTGGGCCACTGCCGCGTTCGCCAATAATCAATTACCACCGCGAGGCAGGTTGCCAGAAACAATAACTTGAACATCGGAAACCGGAACATCAGTTCGCCACTGTAGGATTGCGGGTGCATGGCGCTAAGCAGAGCGAGACCGACCGCACCCAACCACGGACGCAACAAGGCAAGCCAGCACATCCCGACGAGAATGGTCAGCAAAGCCATATCACGCATGGCCGTTGTCCCGAGTCACAGGTAGTTGGCTAAAATGAAGGGGGGGTTGCTCTGTGGTCAAACCACCACTTGAAACACGGGCTTGACTGGTTTTCTTTTTACTGCGATGAGCATCTTGCATTCGTGCGTAAAGTAGCGTGGTACCGACATAGCCTGCCAATCCCCCCAAGAACTCCAGCGCCCAGTCCGTAATATCCGCAAACTTACCCGGCAGGAGCAACTGGCCGAGTTCGATCCCGAATGCAACCAACCCAATCGCGATCAAAGCGCCCCACCCGGCGATTTGTCGCCAGAAATAATGTCGAATTTGAATCACTCCCAGCGCCAGCAACAAACCCAACGGTATAAAGAAGCCGACTTTGTGCAGCACCTCCGTTACCGCCCGATATTCTGTTCCATAGTAATACGTTTCAAACGGCACCCTGTTCAAGCTTTGCAGGCGCTCCGTTATAAATGCGTGTCCGGTTTGAAAGTCGAATGGATACCAAAAAATTGCCGCTAACAAACCGATCCACAACAACGCAAAACTTAGCCACAACCAAGCCTGGGATCGTGACGTGGTGTCTCCTTGCATCGTCTGTTGGGCTTGCCCTGCCCAATGTCCGCTCAACCACGTACCCATCCCTGCACCGATTGCCGCAGTAATAATATCCGTAGTATCACTTACGCGTGAGTAGACGAACAATTGTAGAAACTCAAGGAGCGTTGCGATCAAAATAACAGCGAACAACGGCGTCAGACGTACAGTTAGAGGCGATAAACGCCACAAAAATGTAACCGGCGTCCAAATTAATGCATCGGTTAACAGTCCGTACCACGCTTCGGCCGGGTTTGTAAAAACAAAAGAGAACGGTATTAACACCACCCGGCCTTCGCGCCATTTGTGAAAAAATTCGACTGGACTAAGAGTAAGATCGAGTGGCAGCAAATTGTAGGTAAATAACACAAATATATAGAGATACAACAGCCGGCCGGATAAGGCAAGCGACCCCCGTGCGCTGCGCCATCCCGCCAGCCATTCTGACAAGCGCCGCCCGAAAATGCACCATGCAATTACACCCACAACAGCACCAATACTCTCCGCAAAAATGTCATTCAGCGACACTGTGCGGGGCGGGAAATACAACTGGACAAACTCGATCGCCACACTCAACCCGAAACAAACAATCAATACCAACAGAGCAACCAACACGCGTACGACCAAACCGCGCGCTGGCCACAGCACACCACTCCAAAAAAAAGCCAGCGGAATGAATAACAGAATATTTGCCACCCAATCTGCACGGTTGCCAATTTTCAAATCGAGATAGCGAATATTGCCGAACGCCTCAAAAGCCTCCCGCAATGAATAAGGCTTGAAATTCAAGGGCACGAGGCTACCGTAGATCACAAACAGCGTATATACAATGGCAAGAGCCAGTATAGAAAAACGAGCGGAGGAAATGTTGAGCGAAACACCGTCCGACTTGTGCTGGAGATATTGCGAAGTTACATGCAAGTCAGACATAAATTAATTTTTAATTGGACGACATTGTAATTTCGTTGGTTAAACCTCATTGAACTGCCCCCCGAGAACAGACCCTATAGGGATTGTAAGGTTTTGAAGTGTGGCGTCAACCCAACCCATCTTTAGCCCCACAATAACCCTCTTTCTTAATCATGTAATCAGCGCGTAATGGCATTTTTACAATCATATTTTCGTTATGTTCCGACAGCCGATCAATTTCCCGTTCCGCCGGATGTGGTGCTTCTTCCCAGTACTTGATAGATTGCCCGAGATATATCGTCTCCTTACAGGTTAACCATAAAACACCTCTCTTCCATTTATCGATTCCGTCGAAAATCAGTTTGTTGTAAACTAAAAACATCCGCAATTCATTTCGATCCCCTGTAGGATCTTTTGGCAGGATGAAAATCGAGATGTCAGGGTCGTTCGATTCCTGAGTTCTTTAAAATTAATCAAATTGGCAGTTTTATAAACCGCCAACAGCGTTGCGTTATGGACCTTTATCGTACAATCACCCATGGGTTAATGGCTTGGATTGCGACTCACTTCGGGCTCCCTCTCGCCTATGGGGTAGAAGAAAATTGGAACGCCAGATTTCAAACTACCTACGTCTGGCAGGGTAAGGCACCATTAAATGCCGCTTACAGCGGACCCAACAGCCTCTCTACGGAGCGGGAAAAAAGCTATTCCTTCACCGGAACCGCCTTTCTCGGCATACGACCATGGGCGGGAGGCGAGTTCTATTTCAACCCGGAGGTGGTTCAAGGTGTCCCGCTCTCCAATCTCACTGGACTGGGCGGATTAACTAATGGCGAAATTGCCCGCACCTCGGGGCCCAAGCCAAAACTTTACATGGCGCGAGCCTTCTTGCGCCAAAGCTGGGGTTTGGGTGAGATACAAGATGTAGTTGATTCTGGTGCCAATCAACTGGCAGGAAAAGTTCACCAGCGCCTAATCGCCCTCACTGTTGGCAAGCTTTCCGTAACGGACATATTCGACAACAACGCTTACAGTCACGATCCGCGAACTCAATTTATCAACTGGTCTCTCATGACCGCAGGCGCTTATGACTACGCAGCCGATTCACGTGGTTATTCCTGGGGCGCCGCGCTGGAATACTTTTACGACTATTGGACTATTCGCGCTGGCCGCTTCATCCAACCTAAAGTGCCTAATCAACTAGTCCTGGATCCAAATATATTCAATCACTACGGCGACCAGATCGAAGTGGGACATGGGCATGTGCTTTTCGGTCAACCTGGCAAGATACGTCTGCTGGCCTTCCGCAACCGCACGCTGATGTCACGCTTCCAGGATGCGTTGGATTACGCCACGCTCAACGGCGGCGTGCCGAATATCAACACTGTGCGTAACTCTGAACAAATAAAATACGGCTTTGGCCTAAACCTGGAACAGCAGATAATCCCAAATGTGGGTATGTTCGGCCGCGCCAGTTGGGCAGACGGCAAAACAGAAACCTACGCCTTTACCGAAATAGACAATTCACTTGCTGCAGGGGCAGTCGTCCAAGGCAGTGC
>JBKJQT010000029.1:0-6218 GCA_046593855.1 Candidatus Nitrotoga sp.
GTTGTATTATTACCGTCCGTGACGGGCAACAAGTTAGTGTTGGTGAAGTTTTAGCAAAAATTCCGCAAGAAACATCGAAAACACGAGATATTACAGGTGGCTTGCCGCGTGTAGCAGAGCTTTTTGAAGCAAGATCGCCAAAAGATGCGGGTATGCTGGCGGAGGTAACAGGTATTGTATCGTTTGGGAAGGACACCAAAGGCAAACAGCGGCTTGTCATCACGGATCTTGAAGGTATTGTACATGAGTATTTGATAACCAAAGATAAACATGTAATGGCGCACGATGGGCAAGTTGTTAATAAAGGTGAAAACATAGTTGATGGCCCTGCCGATCCACGTGATATATTACGCTTACAGGGTGTTGAGGCACTGGCGCGCTATATTACTGACGAAGTTCAGGATGTATATCGTTTACAGGGTGTTAGGATAAATGATAAACATATTGAAGTTATTGTGCGTCAAATGTTGAGGCGAGTTCAAATTAGCAATGCTGGAGATTCGACCTTTATACAAGGTGAACAGGTCGAGAGAGCCGACTTATTAACTGAGAATGAGCGTTTGATTGCCGAGAGAAAGATGCCGGCTACTTATGAATTCATGCTTCTTGGTATCACAAAAGCATCGTTATCTACAGATTCATTTATATCTGCAGCATCATTCCAAGAAACGACACGTGTTTTAACAGAAGCTGCCATCATGGGTAAAAAGGATGATTTGCGAGGACTGAAAGAAAACGTTATTGTAGGAAGATTGGTTCCGGCAGGTACAGGATTATCTTTTCATAGTAAGCGCAAGAACCAAAAGAAAGCATACGAGATTGGCGTAGAATCAAGCCTTACAATTGATAATGCAATTTAAAAGAGAAAGTATATGGTAAGAATGCTATCTTGTAATTTTCTGATACCCTCTTGACATGGTATGGCTGAGTAAGTAGATTGGCTGAGGGCTGGCTTTGTGTGTGAGGGGTTGGCTGAGGGTATTGAGAGGCTTTCGAAGAGAATAAGAAGATCGTGGGCTAGAAGAGAAAGCGAGCGATAATTTTGGAAAAACAAAGGAGAGAGAGATGGTTGCCAAGCTATGGCTGAGGATAGTCACGGTAATGTTAGGAGGGCTGCTGATAGGAGCGGCACAAGCGGACATACCGACGGTTCCGAATGAATTATATGAAGCACTGAAGCTGGATCGAGCGAAAGTGACGCCGAAGGAATTGCATGAAGCGATAACTAAGCGTTACAAGGATCCGGCGCAAGGATCAGGTCCTGGCACGATGGCGCAATACTGGGAACCGATACCGTTTGGCATGTATTTGGATCCGAACACATTTTATAAGTCCCCGACTACCAATAAAGAAGTGGCAAGCCGGAAGGAATGCGTGGAATGCCACACAGACGAATCGCCGGTATGGGTGCAAGCGTGGAAACGCAGCAGCCATGCGAACTTAGACAAGATACGCGCACTTAAACCGACAGATATCACTTTTTATAAGAAAGGGAAACTGGAAGACGTAGAGAAGAATCTGCGTTCGATGGGTAAACTGGCGGAAGGCGAACAACTGAAAGAAGTTAGTTGCATAGACTGTCATGTAGAGGTTGGTAAGAAAGGCAAAGCGGATCACACGAAAGACATTAAGATGCCGACAGCGGACGTATGCGGCACCTGTCACCTGCAGGAATTTGCGGAACGTGAATCGGAGCGCGACACGATGATCTGGCCGGACGGACAATGGCCGAATGGACGCCCATCCCACGCACTGGACTACAAAGCAAACGTAGAAACCACAGTCTGGGCGGCGATGCCACAACGTGAAGTAGCGGAAGGCTGCTCAATGTGTCATACCAATCAAAATAAATGTGATAACTGCCATACCCGTCATGAATTTTCCGCAGCAGAATCACGCAAACCGGAAGCTTGCGCAACCTGTCACAGTGGCGTAGACCACAACAACTGGGAAGCGTATTCGATGTCCAAGCACGGTAAGATAGTATCGATGATGGGCGACAAATGGAACTGGGAAGCGCCCCTGAAAGATGCGTATGAGAAAGGCGGACAAAGCGCGCCGACATGTGCAGGCTGTCACATGGAATACGAAGGGGAATATGCCCACAACATGGTCAGAAAGATACGTTGGGCGAACTATCCATTCGTACCTGGAATTGCAGAGAACATCAAAAGCGACTGGTCAGAAACACGCCTGGACTCATGGGTCGTAACGTGTACAAAATGTCACTCGGAACGTTTTGCACGCTCTTATTTAGAGTTGATGGACAAAGGCACACTGTCTGGATTGGCCAAATATCAAGAAGCCCATGAAGTAGTAATCAACCTATTTGAAGAAGGCTTACTGGCCGGACAAAAAACCAATCGTCCTAATCCTCCGGCCCCGGAGAAACCAGGATTCGGGCTATTCACGCAATTGTTCTGGTCAAAAGGCAACAACCCGGCATCTTTGGAACTGAAGGTGCTGGAAATGGGTGAAAATGACTTGGCCAAGATGCACGTAGGACTGGCACACGTCAACCCGGGTGGATGGACCTATACTGAAGGCTGGGGTCCGATGAATCGTGCTTATGTAGAAATTCAAGACGAAAATTTCCGTATTCGTGAAATGATTGCACTAAAAGAACGCGTCAAGAGTCTTGAATCTAAACGCACCAGTTTGTTGGATTTAGATAGTACAGCTGAGAAGATCTCACTGGGTGGTTTAGGCGGTGGCATGTTGTTGGCCGGGACACTGGCACTGGCAGGTTGGCGCAAACGTAAGCAAAGTGAAGTTTGACAAGCGCTGACGTAACTGATCGCGCTGCAAAGGCAGCGCGATCAGGAGACAAACTACTCCCGTCATTAGGCATACTCCTGGTGACGGGAGGTTTGCTTTTATTGGGCTGGTTTGCCTATCTGTGGTTTGCCCCGATACCCGCACCCTACCAATATCAACTGATAGCGGAAGGCGACAGCAAGCTATTTTCGAAAATGAATCTGGCCGCCTGGCCGGACTTAAAGCTAGATCAATACAAAGTACAAGCGGAAGGCGTCGACAAACCGGTAGCTGAACTCATTGTGGCTCGTCAGAGTGATGGACCGCCGGTACTGATCTATTGGAAGAACAGCACCTACGAAATACTCTACAACCTGGACAGAAAGCCATCGGAACTCAGTGCGCTAGCCGCAGTAATTGGCAAGCATGCGCCTAAAGATGCATTAATACTTTCCTGGTGGGATACCTCACGGCAAATAAAGCTGCTCACGGGACACGATACGCTCTTTACCAGTCACCTGAATGAACCACTGATGATACCGGTAACTTGGCTGGAACAAAGCAAAGCCATCCAGGCATATGAGCATCAATTCTGGGGAAGTGAAGCAAGTCAAAAGGAGCAAGAACAATTTAAGCGCTTTAGTCAGGCACTGGCAGCGCCGGCAGAAGAAGGTGTTGCACAACTGCGGGAACTGGTTGGCTCGAATCGGGAAACCTACTTGATCGTACATGTCACGGACCTGTACAAGCTGGGGCTCATGTACCCGGACAAAATTGGTGTTGCCTACCAGAACTTTCCGTTGACTGGCAACATGCACGGCATGATCAACCACATGAAAGTGCAGCTCAAGAAAAATGATTTTGATACCTACACCCTGCAATCCATATCGGATGAAGAAATCAGAGTATTTTTTCTAAGTGACGAAGCGAGCAGTCAAACACTATTAGCGAGGATGCTGCCGTTTGTAGAAAAGAAAGCGCCGGTGGAACTGGAAGCCGCGCAGCTGATTTATCAACAAGGCGGTTATTGGGTCTATAAAATACCGTAGGTACAAGACGTACAAAAACCGAACACAACACAAATAAAAAGAAGCCACATAACCATTTACACAATCTGGTGATCGCGTACAATACGCGGCATATAACTTGAATTAAAAAAAAGCATAAAGGAGGAAGAATGAAACACCCGATAACCTACATACTTGCTATTTTAGCAATGTTTGCATTTTTCTCAGGCACAGCATTGGCAGCGGACTTTGAAGGCCGTACAAAATGTAGCTCGTGTCACAAATCGCAAGCCAAAGCATGGAAGAGTACGGCACATGCCAAAGCGATGGATTCGCTAAAGCCGGGTATACATAAAGAAGCCAAGATCAAAGCGAAACTGGACCCTGACAAAGATTACACACAAGATAAGGACTGTGTAGGCTGTCACGTTGATGGATTTGGCAAGAAAGGCGGCTATACGATAGAAGCAGCCAAGAAGCCGCTGGCAGCAGTTGGTTGCGAATCTTGTCATGGACCTGGGAAAAGCTACCGAGGAGATCATCGCAAGGCAGGGCAAGCGTTTGAGAGCAAAGGTACGACCATGCAGCGTAAAGTCTTGGCAGACAAAGGGCAAGACTTTAGTTTTGAAGAAGCTTGCAGTGCATGCCACTTGAACTATGAAGGCTCTCCGTGGAAAGGAGCGAAACCGCCCTATACGCCGTTTACACCGGCGGTAGACAAGAAATACACCTTTGACTTTGACAAGATGGTAAAAGATGTCAAGGCGATGCACGAACACTACAAACTGGACGGCACCTTTGCAGGAGAACCTAAGTTCAAATACCATGATGAATTCCAAGCGAATGCCAAGGAAAAGGTAGCGGACAAAAAAGATAAAGGAAAAGACGAATGACAGGCTTACAAAAAGGCGCGATAGGGACGCTATTGACAGGCGGACTGTTGGGGATCGTACTAGTAGCGGTAGTATTTGGGGGAGAGGCGGCACTCTCGACTGAAGAATTCTGCACCAGCTGTCACTCGATGACTTATACGCAGAAGGAACTAAGGGAATCGACGCACTATGGAGCACTGGGAGTAAATCCTAGCTGTAAAGACTGTCATATTCCGCAGGGATTCAAGAACTTTCATTTAGCGGTCTATTCCCATGCGGTAGATGGAGCCAGGGAATTATATTTGGAGCTGATGAATGATTATTCGACGTTAGAGAAGTTTAATGAACGTCGCTTGATCATGGCGCATGATGCGCGCATGAATTTGAAGAAATGGGACAGTGTGACGTGTCGTGATTGTCATAAGAATCCGAATCCACCTGGAGCGGACGCTCAGGAAGCGCATAAGAAGTTGAAGACAGAAGGCGCGACGTGTATAGACTGTCATCAGAATTTGGTGCATGAGGAAGTTGCTAAGACGGACTTGAATGCGAGCTTGGCGGCGGGCAAGATGGTACTGATGAAGGAAGAGGATAGTGGTGGGGATGAGGAAGAAGACGAAGAAGATGAAGATGAAGAGATTGAGGGTGGTGGGGGTAGTAGTGAGGCAGTAGAAAGTGAAGATCAGAATGAAGATGAAGATGAAGATGAAGACTAAATTATTTATCGATCCTCAATCTCTAGTACAATCCAGAAATAGTTAAAAGTAGTCTAAGATAAATGGAAATTCTGGAGAATGTTTATCTCCAGAATTGCAGTATAGAAAGAGCATCACAAAGAGAAAGAATCTTTTCTGATGAAATTTTTATTCTAAACATGCAATGTTAGTTGATTCTGATAATGTCAATGTTTAATGAATTCTTTCTGAAGTAAATCAAAGCTAATTTCAACTTCTTTAAGTCTAAAATTGGTTTTTTCCCTTAATTAGTAATTCTCTTACTATAATGCTTCAATTTATAGAAGGGCTTTCATAGTGGCAGAAGAGTCACACAATAAACTAGCTCATGCTGGTAAACTCGGATATAGCTTTCGTCGTAATTTGCGTGAGAGATTTATAGAGATACTTTTACTCTTGTCGGCAATGCTTTCCGTTGCAATTATGCTTGCGATTATTGTGATGTTAGTGAAAGAATCATTTGTGTTTTTTCAACATGTATCCATTTGGGAATTTCTAACGGATACACAATGGACGCCGCTATTTGACGATGCTCACTATGGAATTTTGCCACTCGTTTCGGGTACAGTGGTAAGTTCATTTATTGCATTACTGGTCGCACTTCCTCTGGGGACTCTCATTGCCATTTATCTTTCTGAATTTGCCCCATTTGCCGTACGCGAAATAGCAAAGCCTTTCCTTGAGTTGTTGGGGGGGGTGCCAACAGTGGTATATGGTTATTTTGCTTTACTATTTGTAACTCCTTTACTACAAGTGATATTTCCTGAATTGCCAGGATTTAGTTTGCTATCTGCTGGGCTGGTTATGGGAATTATGATCATACCGTATGTAAGTTCGATGACTGAAGA
>JBKJQT010000213.1:0-5395 GCA_046593855.1 Candidatus Nitrotoga sp.
GTCCGATATGATGGATGGTCGCATTGCTGCCGTACGGCTTGCTCTTGACCGCAAGGGATGTAATCACACTCGCATCATGGCCTATTCAGCCAAATATGCTTCCAGCTTCTATGGTCCATTCCGCGATGCGGTTGGTTCCAGCGCTAATCTGGGTACAGGCGACAAGTACACTTATCAAATGGATCCCGCTAATTCCGATGAAGCGCTATGGGAAGTCGGTCTGGATTTGCAGGAAGGTGCCGACATGGTAATGGTCAAGCCCGGTATGCCTTATCTGGACATTGTTCGACGTATCAAAGATGAATTTCAGGCACCCACTTTCGTGTATCAGGTTAGTGGCGAATACGCCATGCTTAAAGCGGCCTCGCAAAACGGCTGGCTGAACGAACAAGCTTGCGTACTGGAATCCTTGCTGTCATTTAAGCGTGCTGGCGCGGACGGCATCCTGACTTACTTTGCGTTGGATGCGGCACGGTGGTTGAAGCAGGGTAACTGCGCCGATTAACCTCCGTAGAGTTATGTATGAGAATTGCGATAATTTTTTTACTCGTTTGCAGCAGTTTGATCATTTCGGCTTGTAGAACAACGCCAGAAGATCAAGCGCTTTGGGCTGCTTATGAGCATGAACTAAACACTAAGGTTGTCGATCCTCGGCCAATTATTTTCGGCCCATAATTCCCGGAACATTCTGTCAGCTATTCTATTAGTCTGGCCAATTTCTAAATTAGTTAAGGAGCGAATATGGACATTCACGTCTATGACACTTATGTAAAAGCTAAAGATGGCCACATAATGCACTTTGATGTATTCACTGCGGTGAAGGACGATCAGAAAGCGATTGAATTCGCTAAGAAGTGGCTGACTTCAATCGGTGAAGGTGGAGCACTTGTCACGAGCAAAGAATGCAATTTTTGCCACATTCAAAGCGCATCCAGCAATGTTGTTGAAGCGATTAACAAGGATGGGTATTTCATCTACAAGATGGAAGGTTGTAAGTAATAGCCTGGTGCTCTAAAAAGAAGGTTTGGAAAACCATTCGTAACAAATAAGTTCAAAAACTGGTAGCACAGACCTATTGATTTTAGATTCAATGCGGCTGTGCTACCATTTTTAGCAAGAAATTTTTTCGTTCGTGCTGAGGAGCGTACACGAAAATATAATACTCCGGAACAGGCTTGTTTTTGTTGAAGGATTGTGGGGTATAGCGCATCTCGTTTGCAATGTAAACACAATCGGTTCAGGCCAAAATATATAGGTCTAACGAAATTTTGAAGGAATCCCTCATAAAATTGAAATGACAACTTTAGTCAGCAGCAAAGCTGGCTTTAATAAGAATAGTTGTCGTTATCGAACAAGAGTTTTGGAAGACTATTATGCTTGTGTTGGGTGTGTTGGCAGCTTTGGAAGTCACCGCTTTAGCAACTAAGTATCATGGTCTGAAATCGTGCAAGCGAATCTGAACGCCGCAGACGCTTCCAATCTAACACACCAGTTGCAATCACTTTTACCGCATGAACCTTATCGTCATAACGCGAACCCCGTGCCGTCTTGAAGTGATTAATGACAGCAGCCTTGGGTTGCATAGTCCTGTCTGGCTTGCGTACTTTGTCCACTGTGTAAGAGTGCGCGTCAGTAGACAGATAACTTGAAAGTTTGCGCTCATCGGCTAGCAGCCAACTTTCCAGTTCCTGTTCGACACAGACCAGAAAGACTCTCGCCCCAGCCGGAACATTCGCACTGCGCAATGACTGCTGCAAAGCCTTGCTTTCTTGTTTGCGGCAAGGCTTATTATTTTTGTCAGGCCAGGCTGGTCGCAAGTCCCATATTACCAATACGCAATCGCAACTATCGGCCAGCAACTGCGCCGCAACCTGACCGGCTTCTTTCAACAAGTTTGCCTTATTATCCAACGTTCTCGAAACCAATACTGCTTCAGGCTTTAATTGTCGAACAAGATATTCGCATACCTGTTTGTCCGCACCTTGCGGGCCGCACTCGAAGATCATGCCTATCTTCATAACTGCGATCCCGAGAACGAGCCCATAGTGTAGAGCTTGCCCGGCGCGAACTCTTGCGCCCATCGCGCCAAGTCGACGTTATCCGCCGGTCGAGTAAAGCGCGGCTGCCCTTTGGCATCACGCTCCACCAGCACCAGATGTTCCAGCGTAAGCAAATCCAGCAGATAAGGCGAGTGCGTGGTCAGGATGACTTGGGTGATGCCGCTCTGCACCGCAATACGAATTTCCTCGATAATCAGGTGAATGCTGCGTGGGTCGAGGCCATTTTCGATTTCTTCCACCACGATCAGCGGCGGCGGATTGGGATGCCGCAGCAAGGCCAGCAACGCAAGCATGCGCAAAGTGCCTGTGGAAAGCATCCAGCCCGGCACTTTGAAATCTGCTTCTGTCAATTGCAAATAGGCTTTGCGTTCCAGTTCTGAAGTGACCGACGGTTGCAAGTCGCGTGCATAGGGCAGCACGTAGGTCATGGTTTCAACGATGCCGTCAAAAGCTGCTTGATCGAGGCGGCGAATATCGAGCAGGTAATCGGCTATGTTCGAGCCATCTTTCGCCAGGCGAACGCCGCCGCTGGTACGCTGCTGCGGTTGGGGCATACCCATGCGCTCGGGCTGGAGGGTAAGAAATTGCCAGCCATGAATGTGGAGACCCAAACTTATTGAAGTCAGGTCATTATTAAACTCAAACAATGACCGCCCTTTGCTGGATGATCGAACAATATTGCCATCTGATTGAGCAATCCACTTCCGACCGCGATCAATAAAGTTCTTGTTCAGAAAAGTGACCCGTTCACCCACAATGAACATCTGGTTGTCGGCAGGATCGCTGTTAACAGCCATGCTTACTCGCGATGAGTTCCGGGGTGAAGAGCCAATCACCAATTCAAAGTTTATATCGTTGACTGGTTCACCCAGACGTTCCTTAGCTTCCTGCCCCTTGTGACGTGCGTGCTCGATACCCATCCAGCGCTGCATGGCGATATCCAAACCCTCACGCACAATGGTCTGGTAAGTTTCCATCGCTTCGATCAGGCTAGATTTGCCGCTGCCGTTGTGGCCAATAAAAGCAGTGAGAGCGCCGAGCTTCACTGTCTTGCTATCAACAATCGCCTTGAAGTTACGGATACGCACACTTTGCAATCTCATTTCACCAGTCCCCTTTCCACATCGCGGTACGCATTAAGTGCCGCCACTTTAACCGGTTCCTTCACCAACGGAAAGGTGGTGAGGATGTGGGCGAACTCGGTTTCGGTGAGGCCGTAGAGGTGGGCGATCAGGCCGTCGAGTTCGGCGCGCAGTTTTGCGCGTTCCACCGGGTTGGTGACGCCATAGCGATTTACTCCCTCGCCCTCCGGGAGAGGGTTGGGGTGAGGGAGTGCTTTCAGTCCCACTTCCTTCGACAGCTCATCGAATTCCGGTGTGGTGCAGATCAGGCGGGCGGCGCGTTGGACGATGGGGGCGAAGCGCGGGTCTTTAATTGTGAGACGCGGAACTGGCAATTGGTACACCAAGAACATATTCAGATTGCGCTGAATTTTCAGGCGCAACAGCCAATCCATTACGTATGAGTTAAACACGGCGCAGACGAACAGCAAATCTTGATAGCTACCCGAAAATTCTCTGCTGACCGTCAATGAATTCTTGCAAAACACCTTCTTGGGTAACAATGTGGCGATCAAATTTCGCTCATTGGTATTTTCTCCAGATGACCGAAATGCAAGCCGATGATGTTGGTAGCCGAGCGGCTGCCCCATGTCTTCAGCTCTTTTCCCTATCAACGCTTTCCGCCCTTCGTCCTCGTCAACCCAGCGCGTCGGCTCAGCATAGTGACTCTCAAACTGCCACATCATCTTGCCTTCATACAAGCGGAGCCGATTTTCGGCTGGTGGTTTGAAAAGTGCCTTGTCCATAGTCATGTGAAACTCACTGCCTAACGTCAAGCTCCACTGCCCGTTAATTTGCTCACCCAAGAGAGGGAACTTCAAAAGCTGCTGCACAATGGCAAGATCAGAGTCACTCCTGAACTCCATCATGGAATGACTCTCTGGCGAGAGTTTCTTTATCAGGTCAACCTCAAACCACAGCGCATTTTCGTCTGGGAACTTGTCCAAATCGGCTGGGTTTTGCCGCATGAAAACGGCAGGGAAGCGCGTAGTGCCACGCGCTCCAGTAGCCTGCGCTGCCAGCAAGTCGTTGGGAGGTGCACTCGCATTTTTTTCGCCATCTTCCAACAATCGCGGGGTAGCCATTTTTTCAAATGTCAGCACCACAAATTTGATACTTCGGTGAACCCCTTCAAAAATCTCTTTGCTGTTCACGAAGCCCACCATGCCTTCGATTTTGGTCTTACCGAAAAGCAGGTTTCGCAAGCCAGTTGCACCGAGTGCCATGTAAATACCAGCGGGTATCACAAGTCCACAGTGCCCTCCCGGACGAAGCAGGTTAAATGCACGTTCAACGAATAGCTTGTATAGGTCAAGATCGCTACCGGTACGCTTGCCGTCAACGATAGCCCACTGGTTTGAGTAATCCTCTGAAGCCCTAAAATATGAGCTTAAATGTGGAAAGCGACTTTCATACTTGAGCCAGTCTCCCCTGATTTCACCTGTTTTAAGCAATTGATCTTTCAATGCCTCAAAAGCCTTGTCGTCCATTTTTTTCTTGGTCACAAATTTTGAATGTTGAGCAAAGAATTCACGGGCAAACGGTTTGAATGCTTCCCACGGCGGATTGGTCAGGATGATGTCGAAACCGCCTTTTTTCTGCATGATGTCATCGAACATATAGCCCCAGTGAAACGGGGTTTGCTCATCAATGTGATCGCGTTCAACTTTGATTTTTTTGGGTTTGCCCAGTTCATTCCTGGCGGTATCCCAGGTCGCTTGCTCATATTTCACGCCGAGCGCCTCGAACTGGTCGCGTAGCAGTTCGTTGAGGGTGCGATTTGCTTCTTGAATAGACTGATCGATACCGTCACGCAGGCTACGCAAGTTTGTTTGTTTACCCAGCAGGTCGGCAGTGTGGCGGTATGTTTCCAGATCGCGATTTTTCTTTTCCAGCAACTTGCGGAACGGGGTTTTAAACAGGTCGTCCTGCTTGTTATCGAATTCGTGTTCATCCACCCGCATCAAGCCGACCAGCGAGTTGCCGGGCAGGATGTTGAAATCAATATTTGGCAGCGGTTCCAGTTCTTCCACCTTGCGCACCGAGGCCACCATGGTCAGGAACAGGCGCAGCTTGGCGATTTCGGTCGCCTCCTGCATGAGGTCCACGCCGTAGAGGTTGTCCGTAACGATGGCGCGCTTGATGTAATAACCGATGCTGGGATGCTCTTCCTTGAGTTTGCGCAGCCAGAATTGCAAGGCATTGCTGCTGCCC
>JBKJQT010000115.1:0-10930 GCA_046593855.1 Candidatus Nitrotoga sp.
CTTCGAGTTTGAAAGCGGTTTCGTAATGCTGGCGTTGTTTTGTCATTGCTGCTCCTCTCTAGGTGAATAATAATCCTATCGAGGTGTCCGTTTTCATTAGACCACTACAGACGGCACGTTACAACCATATTCATCCATTCTGCGACAAGCTCAGGACGAACAAACTTTTAGACGACTATCTCTTTTGTTCATATTGTACTTACCTAAAAGTTACCCACTGCAAATCACATAAAGCCGATTAAATGTTATAAAGTAACAGGGTGGCATTAAGTATAAGTAACAACATCATTACATTAATGAGGAATGCATGGCTATTACATCGATAAATCTAAAATTCCATCCTCTTAATTAGCAGACGTATCAGGTTGAATGACCTCCGGCAATGCCAGAGGTTAATTAAAGTTTCCCGTTGAGGACTAACAAGGAGATTGCATGAAGGGAATGTGTGGTTGGTTCGGTGGCAAGAAGGATTCTATGCTTGCTAAGGAAATAACCGATGCCATGGTAGATGCGGTGACTGACAAAAAAAACGACTCGATGCAGGCGCTTTATGGTTATTGTGAGGGAATAGCAGCTTGGTCAAAAATTGACCAGGCAAGTTGCCATGAAGAAGGCTCGCTTAAGGTAGCTATTATCGGCAATGTCTATTGGGAAAATGATGAGTTAAATGAGCTTGCGCAAAAGAAAACTTCAGCGGCTGCAGTGGCTAAAGCCTACTCCCGATCAGGAAAGGCATTTCTTGAAGATATGCATGGAGCTTTTTGCGTTGCCATTATTAATGCTCAGGAAGGTACGGCCATTGTCGCCATTGATCGATTGGGAATTTACTCCATTTGCTATGCCGCACCATGCAACCACTTTATTTTCGCGACCAGCACGGATGGAGTGGTCGCTCATCCTAATATGGAGCGAGTAATTGATCCTCAATCAATCTTTAATTATCTATTTTTTCATTCAGTTCCTGCTCCTGGAAGTATATATAAAAATGTACGCAAGCTGTTGCCCGGGCAGTATGCGCAATTCCAAAATGAGAAAGTTGAAACGAACTTTTATTGGCATCTGAAATATGCTGATTCGGGACAAAGCCACTTTATACAACGCAAGGAAAGTCTCAAAGAATTGCTGCAAACTGCTCTGAGAAAATCAGTAACAGATGAACAAGTAGGTGCCTTTCTAAGTGGTGGTACGGACAGCTCAACTATCGCAGGAGTACTTGCCCAGTCATTTACTAAACCAGCGGATACTTTTTCTATTGGATTTGCAGCCGAAGGCTACGATGAAATGGAGTTTGCACGGATTACGAGTAAGCATTTTGGCACTCATGCTCACGAATACTACGTTACGGCACAAGATGTCGTCGATACGATCCCGCTGATTGCCAAAGCCTACGACGAGCCCTTTGGAAATGCATCGGCAGTCCCTACGTATTGTTGTGCTAAATTAGCCAAAGAACAAGGCATTCGGCTGATGCTGGCGGGGGACGGCGGGGACGAAATTTTTGGCGGAAACGCGCGCTATGCCAAACAAAAAATATTCGAAGCTTATTCTCTTATACCTGCAATGCTACGACATAGCATAATGGAGCCCGTCATTCTCGGCGTGCCAGGCATAGAACACATCCCACTATTAAAAAAATTGAAAAGCTACATCGCGCAAGCCCGAATTCCATTACCAGATCGGTTGGAAACTTATAATTTTTTACATCGCGCTTCGCCGAGCGAGATATTCACTACTGACTTTCTGGCTCAAGTGAATCACCAAGAACCGAACGCACTGCTGCGAGCAGAATATGGCCGTACCGATTCCACTTCCTCTATCAATCGCCTCCTTAATCTGGATTTAAAATTCACCTTAGCGGACAACGATTTGCGCAAGGTTAACCGAATGTGTGAATTGGCGGGTGTAGCAGTTCATTACCCTCTTTTGGATGAGGATATTGTTGCGTTTGCAGCGCAACTGCCCCCCTCTCTTAAAGTAAAAGGGTTGAAGCTCAGATACTTTTTCAAGGAAGCGCTCAAAGACTTTTTGCCTCAAGAGACTCTTACCAAGAGCAAGCAAGGATTTGGTTTGCCTTTTGGCGTCTGGATGCAAACTTACCTTCCACTGCAAAAGCTAACCTACGAAAGTTTGAAATCATTGCGAAGGCGCGGATATATCAGACCAGAATACCTTGATGCGTTAATAGAACAACACCGCTCAGGGCATGCAGCTTATTACGGCGTTATGATTTGGGTGCTGATGATGCTGGAGCAATGGTTGCAGCATCATGAAAACTAGGGGGTGTGAATAAAATTTGCAGCCCGGCTACCTTCATAGATGGAATTTTCCGCTTTTCTCAGCTAAGGCGGCCAGCTCTACAAGACGTTTCTGCCGCATTAAGAGCGACGAATTAGAATCGGTTATGCTGGTTGACTTTAAAATTGCCGGTGCGAAACAAGATGCTCGGTGCTAAAAAGATAAAACTCCTGGTAGATGGGATTTTGGTATGCGTTCGTTTGTACAATTCATATTCACTCAGTTAGCTTATGAATTGGCATGTTTAATCGTGCGAAATATGTATTTTTGGTTAATGCGAGAGAGCCAAGTTGGCAAAAAAGTATAAAGCATAGATAGCATTCCCGATATTAACGATGCTATTCAATTCCTATTCATTCCTGCTGCTGTTTTTGCCTGTGACAGCTATTGTTTTTTTCCGTTTAGGTGCCTATAGCCGACCGCTTGCTGCTGCTTGGTTGGGTGCCGCTTCCCTGTTTTTTTATGGATATTGGAACCCAGCCTATGTAGGATTACTACTGACTTCAATCTTCTTCAATTATGGGATAGGTTACGCTCTCGCTCGGGAACACGATACGGATCGGAATCGTCGTAAGAATTTTATTCTAACGACCGGCATTGTTGCTGACCTGCTGCTATTGGGCTACTACAAGTACGCCAATTTCTTTCTTGATACTACCAACCGTATTTTAGATACGGGCTGGACTCTGCAGGACATACTCTTGCCATTGGGTATTTCATTTTTCACCTTTACACAAATTGCTTTCTTGGTAGATGCTTGGTCAGGCAAAGCGCAGGAAAACAACTTCATCCACTACCTCTTGTTTGTCACTTATTTCCCACATCTGATCGCCGGCCCGGTGCTGCATCATAAAGAAATGATGCCCCAATTTGCTCGCCCCGAGACATATCGTTTTTCCTGGGACAATATGACCATCGGTCTGACCATCTTCACGATAGGCTTGTTCAAGAAATCTGTATTGGCCGATGGCGTATCACCCTATGCCAATTTCGCCTTTCATGCTGCAGATATGGGAGAAAAACTGGATTTACTGGCCTCATGGGGTGGTGCATTGGCTTATACCGCACAATTGTATTTCGATTTTTCCGGCTATTCAGACATGGCCATTGGACTTTCAAGGATGTTTGGCATCGTGCTACCGCTGAATTTCAATTCGCCCTACAAGGCAACCAATATTATTGATTTTTGGCGCCGTTGGCATATGACACTGTCGCGTTTTTTGCGGGATTATCTATATATTCCCTTAGGAGGTAATCGTAAGGGACCCATGCGGCGGCAGATTAATCTGATGGTTACCATGCTTCTGGGAGGTTTATGGCACGGAGCGTCCTGGAATTTTGTGTTATGGGGCGGACTGCACGGTTTGTTTCTGGCGATCAACCATGGTTGGCGTTCCCTATGCAAAAGGTATTTTCCAGGTCTCGGAGATACAGGGGTTTGGGGCAAACTGACGGCATGGGCCTTCACTTTTATTGCCGTTGTAGTGGCATGGGTATTCTTTCGTGCAACCACGCTTGAAGGTGCGTTGAGCATGCTTTCCGGCATGATCGGATTGCATGGCATCAGCTTGCCTACAGTATTTCAGTCGAAGTTGGGTGGTGCAGCTGGCATACTGGCAAATCTGAACATACAATTTTCTCTCGGAGGCGGCAGCCGTTTCATACTTACTTGGGGGTGGGTTATCTGCCTGTTAGCTATCGCTCTGTTTCTGCCGAATACCCAGGAGCTAATGCGCCGCCATTGTCCTGGGCTCGATTTCGATCCAGTAGCAGTCACAGCACGATTGGAATGGAGAACAACCATTGCTTGGGGGCTGGCGATGGCAACACTTGCAGTAGCTGGTGTACTTTCGCTGTCCCAGGCTACGCAATTCCTTTATTACCAGTTCTGATCATGGCAACTTACTTACGCATTTGGTTTCTTGCCTTACTAATTTTGTTGATAGGGGCTGTGGCACTAAATTACTGGGTCGATCCCTACGGACTTTATCGGCCCTATAGCGAAGGTGACTGGAAGCCTAATGGTGCGGCACAAGGCGAACTGGTGAAGCCTTATCTGGTATTGAAACATTCACCGCGCACACTCATTTTAGGTAACTCACGGGCGGAAGTAGGCTTCGACCCCGAAGATGCGGCTTGGCCCGAATCAGCTCAACCAGTATACAACCTAGCACTGCCGGGCACAGGTACCCGTGTTGCCCGTCGTCTCTTCGAACATGTCTTGGCAGCCCACCCCCCAAAAACAATCGTGCTGGGGGTGGATTTCATGGATTTTCTGGTATCTCCCGAAGTAAGTAAGTGGGAACCAGAAATTATTCATCGACTTTTAATTACGCCAGAAGGGCAGATCAATAATAAACGTTGGTTACAGATGATGCTTGATGGCGCCATCACTCTGGCTTCCCTGAATGCTGTGTTACATAGCATAGACACCGTGCGAATGCACGGCAAGACAGAGGTAGCACATTTAACTGCAGCTGGATTTAATCCCATGCATGATTACTCGCGGATTGCGCGCAATGAGGGGTATTTTAATTTATTCCGGCAGCGGGATATCGAGAATATGCGCGTCTATCAAAAGCGTTCAAAAAATTTGTTTTCCCGTGGCACTCATACCTCTCCTGCTTTCGAGGACGTAACCGCCATTCTGGATGTGGCTCATGCCCATGGGATCCAAGTTAAGGTGGTTATCTATCCATATCATGCTCATTTACTGGAGATTTTCCGTATCACTAATTGTTGGAATATGTTTGAAGACTGGAAAAGGGAACTGACATTACGAGTCGCTACTCATAGCCAAGATCAGGCAACCCTTTGGGATTTCAGTGGTTATCACCTTTTCGCACGCGAGGCTGTCCCACCTGTTGGCGATAAACAGACTATCGTGCATTCATATTGGGAAGCCGGGCATTTTAAGAAAGAATTGGGACATCAAATATTGACACGCTTATCAGGAGAAGGAGAAGCTACTTTTGGTGTGGTGCTGACGCCAGCAAATATAAATGCTCATTTGTTAGCTATCCGTCAAGAAGGCAAACAATATAAGTTAGAGCGATCAGCAGAAATTATTCAGCTCGAGAAGCTGGTTCGATAAGCTATGACATTGGCATGCTAATTAATAATGCAGTAAAAATGTGCTCGTGTCTTATTACTCATAATTTACTTGAGGGCACCTCAAAAAATCCAAATTTCGTCACAATACGGTATTACTCGAAAAAAATTATCGCTTACATATCAATCATATGCTGCGGTCAAACTTTTTACTCGTGCCTTGTCTTGCTTAGAAACTTGAATTTTTAAAGGCGCCCTTGAAAGAAGACACATTTAGGCTAAGGCTTGATCAAACTCCAAATTGCCGCCATAGCCCTGTAAAAACTGGCTCAAACTGACTAACATGAGGCATGCTGAACGAAAGCGCCAGACAACTTACTATTATCCTGCAGTAAAGCTGAGAAATTGTGTCGAAATTGGCCTTGAGCATAAATGAATACTACGCCCATGCATGCCAGATACAGTGAGCCAAATGTGAATTAAAAGTCGAAGCTTAGAATGAGGTTTTTCTGGAAGGGCAATGTAAATGCTAGCGTTAGATATTTCATTTGCCCGCCACATATTTTTCGTAATATACTGAAAAATGACCGCCCATCGAAATCAAATGTAGTAAAGGTTTCGACATATGCCAAACAGCAATAACATTCGCTATAAATCACCTGGAGGAAACATCAATGTGGAAACTTTATCGGGCAGATTTGCTTGGGGAAGAACTTGAAACCAACCTACGTCAAACCATCATAGAAGCGCGCGCAAAGCGGCATAAAATCCTCTCAGTAGAACATTTGCTACTGGCCATGTTGGATAATACTTCGGCGGTAGAAGTATTGCATTCCCGCGGGGTTAATATTGAAGAGTTACGCATCTTGCTAATTGACTTTATTGATAAAAACACATCTGTCGCACCTGACAGCGAGGAAATTAATACGCAGCCTACACTTGCCTTTCACCGCGTAATCCAAAGCGCAATCCTGGATGTGAAATCAACTAACAATAAAGAAGTATTAGGTATAAATATTCTGGTTTTTTTACTTAATGAATATGATTCCCATGCTGTATTCCTCCTTAACCAGCGCACCATATACACGCTGGATGACAGCACGAAAAAGAAAGATAACAGCGTAGTTTCTAACTTATATAGCAATGTCGGCATCGTTGATCCGCACGACGTGCACCGTGTTGCCAAGAATGAATCGCTACTAGCTGCCGGACTGATGCCAAAGGTGAGCATAGATGAGACTGGCGCAAACCTGGGCTACTACAGTGCCGATTTGGGAGGCGACACGCTAGCTGCGTTGGCCAAAGCAGCACGCTAATGATTGTATAGAATAGCGAAGAAGGCATTTGCGTTAGAATCAGTCTGACGCAAATATCTCAACATCCAGACTATGCTCTGCCGCAATAATTACAGACGCAAATTCCTCGTGTCAGATAATCAGAGCAAGACAAGGAAAATTTCTAATGGATACCATTAGAAACCCCATGGATTGTATTGGGCTCGTGCTTCCAATGGACAATCTGTGATTAAATTGCGCTATGGGAATTGAACCCGGGTTCGCATGTTATCTGCGATTTTCTTCTAATTAATTTTAGCCATTTGAAACCATCGGCTCCTATACCGGTTTAGATTCAAGACGCCATTTGAAGTAATGTATTCTTCGATATGAACGTACGTTATCGCAAATTTTTATTGAGATTGGCAGTCCCGTGTAACGATTACAATTGAACATGATTAATTTTTTCAAAGAACACATGTCATAGTCTTTTGCAGCGACCGATTCCCCGGCTAAATTCGACCACCAATCGGGGTTGGTCTAGAGGATAACGTTTCACAACGGTGAAAACGGATACTGTTTTCTGCGCTTGAAGGTGAAAAGAGATCGATGGGTGAGTGAATGTTTAGGTAGACACAATAAATTTCTTGAAGGATTGTAGTGCCCCCCAAGAAATCTATCGCAACATCGCAAGTATGGAACAACAGCCCGAACTAGGGAGCTTCCACAATATCTGACTTCATTGGACCAAGTAAGCCCAATAGCTCATTTTGTTCCATTTTGGGAACTTTAAATTTTTTGAGCGTGACAACCAGATCCTGCACCAAAGCACCAAACTCAGCGCTGGAAATACCCATTCCCGCGTGCATCGTTTTCATATCCCTGCCCTTATAGAAGCAGGGACCGCCTGTGGCTCCGCAAACTTGATCCACAAGAAGTCCTTTAAGCCTCGGAATATCAGTGTTGGCAAAACGATCATTAATACGCGCATCATTGGCAACATTAGACACAAAATCATCTACAACGGCCGTTATCGCAGGTTTTCCTCCCAGCCGATCATATAAAGACGCGGGCTTGCTTACTGCCGTGGATTGATCTGTCGAACAAGCCATCACACTCACAAGCAACCCAACCCCACACACGAGATACATTTTCTCTACCCAAGCATTCATACGCCATTCTCCAATCATTGAAAATTATTAACCAGGAGTCAGCGTTCAGACTACGCTTGACTGTCCTGCTCTTTTCCGTCATATCTACTTTGCTGCTCCCACGCTTGTTTTTACATCTGCCATAGAAGCGCCAAAATTTACGTGGAACGCTTGTCCATCTAATACTAATGCGGGAACCGACTTAACGCCTGCCGCTTCTGCCTCGGCCACCCGATTAGGTTTTTGTGCGAAATGAACAACTTCTAGATCGTATTGATTTCGATAAATGGCCTTTGCCACCATGTCCTCCGCTGCTACACAAACCGAACAACCTGCATGATAAAAAGTGGCTTTCTTCATTGCCTAACTCCTTAATTAGTTTTTAAATAAATTAGTATCGATTCGATACTAATTAAGAAGATACTATGCACAATCCTATTTGTCAAATAAGTATTGAGGCGATACAATAAAAACATGAAATCAAACGAAGTCATAAAAGATGCCAATGACGCAATGGAGCGGTTATGTAATCTGCTACGGATGGAGGCACGGGCATTTGGCCTCAAGCATGGACTGCAGCCCGTGCAGATGGAGGCGCTAAAATATTTAACGCAATGCAATCGCTATTCAGATACCCCACAAGCTGTTGGAGAATATCTGGGATTAACGAAGGGAACCGTTTCGCAATCGCTCATGGCTCTCGAGCGGAAAGAACTGCTGACCAAACAACCAGACAAACAAGACAAACGGCTAGTACATCTCACCCCAACGCTCCAAGGCATCAAATTAGCAATGAAGGCGGTCCAGGCTAAAAATTTGGGGCCAGCACTCGCTGTCAAGAATTCCGTAACAGCCACTGAACTAACTGAGACTCTCCGGTCAGTCTTGCGTGGAATGCAGGAAATTAATGGACGTAAAGTATTTGGAGCCTGTCATACCTGTCGCTTTCATGAAAAACATTCTCAAGGATCTGTATGTGGATTGACCCATGAGCTATTGAGCGAAGAAGACCGTCAATTACTTTGCCGTGAGCACCAGTATCCTAAATAGGGATCATCTATCAATACGTTCCCATATGGTCTTAACACCGGCCCCGCATTGACCAAATGTGCCGGTCTTCAAGTGACCATGGTCAGCATGCTACCGAGTCAGGACTAGCGGCCTTAAGCTATTAGAAGTGGATGCGACGGGGAATGCGGTGGCAATCCGGGGGTATGGGCCGTTTGGCGAGAATGGAAGCATTGCGCCGAACCGCTTTGATTATACGGGGCAGCAGTATATCGCCAGGCTGGGGTTGTATTATTATAAGGCCAGGTGGTATTCACCCACCATGGATCGGTTTCTGGAGACCGATCCGATTGGGTATGGTGATGGGGTGAATTGGTATGCGTATGTGGGAAATAATCCGATTAATATTACGGATCCGAGCGGAGAGTGGGGGGCTGCATTGCTGGCAGCCGGAAGAATTGCGTTGACTGCAGCGACCTACTTTGTGCGTACCAACATGGGCTTGGTGGCTGGCACTATTGGTGGCGGTAGTGGCGCGGCGGGATATTATTCCACAACGCCTAATCCAAATATCAGAGATGCGGGGATTGCAACGGGAATGGGGGTAATACAAGGTATTGCTGCGGTTTACGCGCCGGGTGTTGGGACATTTGCGCAGGGAGCTGGGATTGGTATTTTCGCTGATACTGTCTCACAGAGAATAGGAATGACCTCGGACCCCAACAAATCATTTAACTATTTTGAACTTGCTGGAGCGGCACTCGGTGGTGGTGGCGCCACGAAGCTGACTGGAATGTTCGGTCCCACCTGGCCGCAGCAAGCTTCGGCAGCTACTATCGCCTTTCCGATAACAACTGCGGCATTGGCTGTTGGGCAGCAGTTTGGCACACCAAAAAAATAAAACACAAATTCAGATGCAGTCCGCCTATGCCAAATAGTCAGAACGGGGATACTCAATCTTGGAGCGATCCACGTTACTTTCTTACTACATTTATCATGCCTTTTGGGTTTTTGGTCTGGGTTGGGGGGACATTGTTTATTGCGACATTTCCTTTCTTTCAAGTGCAGAAACTTGAACTGGGTGAGATTATAGTTTCGGTTATTGTTTTTTTGGTGGGTTTTTACTACACCATCGCTGGTTTTCAAATTTTCTTCATCGAACTCAGGGAGAGGTTCATTGCTCATAAGATAATTTATAGGGAAGGAATGTTTTTGCTGAAGGGCTACTACTTCAAGAAGGCTACATTCCATGCAAACTCAGTAAAAAAAGTGGAACCCATTATCGTCAATGAATCCATATTCCAGAAGCGGCTGGGCACCCTGTTAAGCCGTAGTACCCGGTTTACAATCCCCTACGGCAAAAACGTTAATTTGAAAATCACCCTGCATGACTGTCGAGTATTTTATCTGCCTGGAGAGATGGGTCGCCCCGGCTTGTGGAAAACAGAAGATGTAAAGGAATTGCGTGACTTTATGGAAGCTTGTGTATTACCGATGTCCAGAACCAAATTATGTCAGCACTAAACGCGGTTAGTTTGGCTGCCGTAGGTTGGGCCTGAGCTTGCGAAATGCGGCAAGTTGGGCTGCCGTAGGTTGGCGCTGATCTTGCGAAGCCCAACATCACAAGAGGAGGAGCACATGCGTTACCGGCGTGCCGATGCAGCAGGAGACACATCCTTCTCCACTTTATAATCTAGCTGAACGACACTCCGATTTATTGGTGCGGTATATCGATGACTTGCGTGCGATATGGCGCTTGCCACTGGACGATGCCGACTATCCACTGCACTGGTTGTTGATCAAGGCCGGGTTCTCCCGACGGCTGGCAAAAGGACGAGAACATTCGAACCAGCCGCCAAGCTAAGTGTGAGCGAGGGATTGCAGCATCGAATTGGGCTGGGCAAATAGGTGATGGTGTAGGGGGTTGTGGTGAACGGTGAGAAGTTTTGCTTCGCAAGCTCAGCACCAACCGACTGAGCTAGACGCAGAAGTTAACCATAACAGATAAAAAAACCTCAACAAAGAATCGTTGAGATTTAAGGCTACGCTGAACAAGCCCTGCATTTCCAAGATTCTAATTACGAAATATGCCTGATTGTGCAAAAAGGCAAGTTCAGCCCGTTTTGTTTTGCCCTTTCGGGCTGCTCCTTG